>JALYUI010000258.1 GCA_030853845.1 Bacteroidota bacterium
TGGGCGGCGATGGCACCGTGAACGAAGTAGGCCGCGGCCTGCTGGGCACCTCGGCTGCCCTGGGCATCATTCCACAGGGCTCGGGCAACGGGCTGGCCCGCCACCTGAAGGTGCCGCTGGACCTGCCAGCCGCGCTGCGCCGGCTGGCCGCGCCCACCTTTAGCCGCATGGACGTGGGCGTGATTAACGGCCACCATTTTTTCTGCACGGCAGGACTGGGGTTCGATGCGCACGTGAGCCAGCACTTCGCGCTGGCCGGCTCGCGCGGGCTGCGCACCTACTTACAGGTGACGCTGCGCGAGTACCGCCGCTTCCGCCCGGTGCCAGTGCGGGCCAACCTCGACGGGCAGGAAATCAGCACCGACTGCTACGTACTGGCGTTTGCCAATGCCTCGCAGTACGGCAACAATGCCTACATTGCCCCGCTGGCCGACCTGCGCGATGGCCAACTCGACGTGTGCCTGATTGACGCTCTGCCACCGCTGCGCGCCTTCCGGGTGAGCCTGGCGATGGCGCTGGGCACGCTGCCCCGGTCGCGGGCAGCTGAGTATTTCCGGGTGCCGCGCGGGCGCGTGGTGGCCGCAGCCCCCATCGGTTTCCACGTCGACGGCGACTACCTGGGCCACGCTACCGAGTTCGACGTAGAATTGCTGCCGCTGGCCCTGGCCGTGGCGGTATAGGTCATTTAACAGGTATCATTTAACATTTAACAGATGTTCGACGACGCTGAAAATGGACTGAACCAGGTATTGAACTCGCCGTTGTTAGGCGAACGACGCAGGCATTGTTAAATGATAAATGTTAATTGTTAAATGAAGCAGAACCGCACCGGCGTGGTGTACTCCACCAACCCCGATTTTTCCTACCAGGACAACGAGCCCGGCGCAACCCCTACCCTGCCGCCCCAGCAGCAGCAGCTGCGCGTGCAGCTCGACAAGAAGCAGCGCGGCGGCAAGCAGGTAACGCTGGTGACTGGCTTCGTGGGCAGCGAAACCGACTTACAGGTGCTCGGCAAGCTCCTGAAAACCAAGTGCGGCGTGGGCGGCAGCGCCAAAGACGGCGAAGTAGTGGTTCAGGGCGACTTCCGCGACAAAGTGCTGGATGTGCTGCTGAAAGAGGGCTACAAGGCCAAAAAAGCCGGCGGCTGAGCCCGCCGGGCATCCCGGCCGGCGGGGCTGCGTAAGCAACGGTGCCATCCCACCTTCACCGCCGTGCCGCAACCCGCCGAAACTCCCACGCCGCCCGTGGTCCCCTTTGCGCCCGCGCCGGGCCGCCGCCGCCTGGGTGGGCGCGCCGAGCTGCTGCTGGCCCTGCTGCCCACCATCACGGTGCTCGTGCTGCTGTGGCTGTTGGAGCTGCTCAGCAACCAGCGCCTGCTGTTTGCCTCGCTGGCATCGAGCTGCTTTCTGATTTACCTCGACCCCGGCCACCGCGCCAACAGCGCCCGCACGCTGGTGCTGAGCCAGATGAGCGCTGCCATCCTGGGCTACGCCGCCCACGCCGTGCTGGGGCCCGGCTACGCCAGTGCGGCCGTGGCCCTGGTCGGCATTATCGGGCTGATGGTGGCTACTGATGCCATGCACCCGCCGGCAGTGGGCACGGCCCTCAACTTCGCATTTCGGGCGGGTAGTGGCGAAGGCAGCCTGCTCCTGTTTGGGCTGGCGGTGGGCCTGGTGCTCGTATTATTGGGCGTGCAAAAGGCTTCGGCCTACTTGCTGGCCCGCCTCACCCGCACGCTGCCTTCCTGAACTACTGCTCATGATACGCTCCTTACTCCTCATTACGCTGCCCGAGGCCGCGCGCGACACCAGCTCCGTGCACGGCCACGCCGAAGTAGCCGTTATCAACGGTGTGCAGTGGCTGAAGCTGGGCATCGAAACCGTGGGGGCGGCCATTATTGCGCTGGGCGTGCTGAGCGCCGGCTGGCTGCTGCTGAAGGCACTGCTGCGGCGCGACACGGCCGATTTTACGGCTATCCGGCTGGCGCTGGCCCGCTACCTGGCGCTGGCATTGGAATTCCAGCTCGGGGCCGATATTCTGAGCACGGCCATCGCGCCAAGCTGGGAGCAGATTGGCAAGCTCGGGGCCATTGCCGTTATCCGGACGGCCCTCAACTACTTTCTCTCGCGCGAGATGCGCGAGGAGCGCCACCAGGTGGCACCCGAAAAGGATGTGGTGAAACGGGCCGAATAAGGCGTGTAGCGCAGGCTTGGCAAGTTCGCGCGTGGAAGGGAAAGAACGTCATGCCGCGCCTTCTACCAACGTGCGGACTCGCGGACTCGCAGAGTCCACGCTACGCGCCCAGCCGGGCGCGGGCGCGGGCCACGTCTTCCGGCGTATCAATCCCGAACGCATCGAGCTCGGTTTCGGCGCAACGAATGCGGAAGCCGGCTTCGAGCCAGCGCAGCTGCTCCAGGCTCTCGGCGGCTTCGAGCGGCGACACGGGCAGGCGGGTGAGTTGGGCCAGCACGGCCGGCTGGTAGGCGTAGAGGCCCAGATGGCGCAGATAGCGGTGGTGGGCCAGCCACTCGGCCTCGGGGCGCTGGCGCTGGTAGGGCAGCGGGTGGCGGCTGAAATACAGCGCCTCGCCCTGCTGGTTGAGCACCACTTTGGGCAGGTGGGGGCTGAACAGCTCTTCGGCCGACACTACGGGCTTGACCAGGGTAGCAATGGCGGGCGCAGTGGCGGGGTCGGCAAATAAATCGGCCAGGGCGTTGATTTGGGCGGGATGGATGAAGGGCTCGTCGCCCTGGATGTTGACGATGCAGTGCACGTCGGCTGGTGCGCCGAGCTGCTCGAAGGCCTCCCAGAGGCGGTCGGTGCCGCTGGGGTGGTCGGGGCGGGTGAGCACGGCCTCGCCGCCGAAGTCCAGCACGTGGCGCAGGATGCGCTCATCGTCGGTGGCTACCACCACGCGGGCCAGGTTGGCCTGGCGGGCCTGGCGCACCACGCGCGCAATCATGCTCAGCCCGCCGAGGTCGACGAGGGGCTTGCCGGGCAGACGGGTGGAAGCGTAGCGGGCGGGAATGAGGCCGAGAACCATGAGCGGGGAGGGAAAAGCCGAAAGCCGGCGGCGTAAAATCGAGCCAAAACTACAGCCCTGAGCCCCAGTGCCGGGGCCGCGTCGGCCGGGCCAGCGAGGCTGCGGTACCGCCAGCGCGCTGGGCGGCCTGGGCTTTCGCGGGCGGCCGGCCAATTCCCCGGCGGTTTGTGCGTTATTTTGCCAGCGCGGGCGGCCTGTCCGCCTCTCCCGGGCGGGGAAACCTGACTTTTGCAAGGCGACTATGACCACTGTATTTCTTTCGCTGCTGACCACGCTGGCCCTCGCCAGCCCCGGCCATGGCAAACCCGGCCCCGCCACGACGGCCCCCACCGACTCCATCGGCCAGGAAATGCGTGGCGGCCAGCGCTTCGTAAAGCACCGCGTCACGGCCGGCGAAACCCTCACCGCCCTCACCCGGCGCTACCACATCACACTCGACCAGCTTAACGCGGCCAACCCCCAGATTAAGAATGGGCTCGGCATCGGCCAGATTGTGTACGTGCCCCGCCCCGCTGCCGGCAAGGCCACAGCCGCGGCCGCCGCGCCTGCCGCCAAAAGCGCGGTAGCCGTGCCCGCCCGCTACACCGTGCACAAGGGCGAAACCCTGTTCGGCATCGCCCAGAAATTCCAGCTCTCGCCCGACGAGCTCATCAAGCTCAACAAGCTGCCCGCTACCGGGGCCGTGCGCCTGGGCCAGCTGCTGCTGCTGGCGGCCGCCGAAAGCACCACCCGGCCGGCCGAAACCGAGGCTGTGCCCACGCCCAAACCCACCGAAACGCCCGCTCCCGACAAGCCCGCCGAGGTAGCCACCGTGACGCCCGAGCACGAGCACAGCAGCAAAGACAAGGACGAGCGTAAGGACGAAAAGGAAGACCGTACGCCCAACCGCGCCAGCGAGGTGCAGGGCCGGGTGGTGGAAACCGGGCTGGGCGCGCCCATCGAAAAGAGCATCACCGACAAGTACCTGGCCCTGCACAAAACGGCCCCCACCGGCACTATCATGCAGGTGAAGAACAGCATGAACGGGCTGTCGGTGTACGTGCGCGTTATCGGCAAGCTGCCCGATACCGGCGAGAACAACAATATTCTGGTGCGCCTCTCGCCCCGCGCCGTGCAGAAGCTCGGCACTTCCGACGCCAAGTTTCGGGTCGAGACGAATTACATTCCGCAGTAGAACTGTCGCGTGGACTCTGCGGGTCCGCGCGTTTGAATGACTGTCCCACTCCTGACCGGACCCGCGCGGACTCGCAGAGTCCACGCTACATTTTTCCCGCGTGAACCTCGCCCAGCTCCGCCGCCAGCTCGATGCGCAGTACGCGCGCTACAACCGGCCCGAATTCATCCAGAATGACCCCATCCAAATCCCACACCGCTTCACGCAGCGGGCCGATATTGAGATTGCGGGGCTGTTTGCCGCGCTGCTGGCCTGGGGGCAGCGGCCCACCATCATCAACAAAACCACTGAGCTGCTGCGGCGCATGGACGACGCCCCGCACCAGTTTATCACCCAGCACCAGGACGAGGATTTGAAGCGCCTGCTGGGCTTCTGCCACCGCACGTTCTGCGATACCGACCTGCTTTACTTCGTGCACTTCCTGCGCCACTGGTACGGCCAGCACGACTCGCTGGAACCCGCGTTTCTGGGGGGACATTCGCAGCGCGAGCGGCTCATCGGCTTCCACAACCGCTTTTTCAGCCTGCCCGATGCCCCCGCCCGCACCCGCAAGCACGTGGCCACCCCCACGCGCGGCTCGGCCTGCAAGCGTGTCAACATGTACCTGCGCTGGCTGGTGCGCCGCGATGCCCACGGCGTGGACTTCGGCCTCTGGACCCGCCTCTCTCCCGCTGACCTCATCATGCCCATCGACCTGCACGTCGAGCGCCAGGCCCGCCCGCTGGGCCTGCTCACCCGCAAGCTCGTGGACTGGCAGGCGGCGGAGGAGCTGACGGCCAACCTGCGGCTGCTCGACCCCACCGACCCGGTGAAATACGACTTCGCGCTGTTTGGGGCGGGGGTGGATAAATGAGAACCCGGCTGGGGCTGCGCCGGCCGGCCGCACAACCCCAGCCGGCCCGCTTCCGTCTTTCATGCAGCTTTCTGTTTACGGACTGTTTTTCCCGCCTGCTACATGCTAAAACCGCTACACCACCTGGTTTACCAGAGCGTTGCCACTACCTTTCTCGACGAGCCTGAGCTGAAGCAGGTGCTCACCCAGTCGCGCGCCTGGAATTCGACCCACGGCCTCACCGGCGTGCTGCTTTTCAGCGCGGGCAACATCATGCAGGTGCTCGAAGGCAGCCCGGAGGAAGTGCAGTACATCTTCGACCGCATTGCCCGCGATGCCCGTCACGCCAACCTGGTGAAGCTGGCCGATGGCCCCATCGCCCAGCGCCAGTTCGACCAATGGGCCATGGGCTTCAAAGCCGTGCAGCCGGGAGCCTATGCGCAGCTACAGGGCTACATCGACCCGCGCCGCGCCCTGCCACAAGGCACCGCCGGCACTGCAATCGGCCTGCGGGAGGTGCTGGCCGCCTTCGTTTCAGAAGATGCCATTCGGTTCTGAGGCCGGTTTCAGCTCCCCCGAAGCATGAGCTACCAGCCCTCGCCGGCCGCTACTTTTTCCGCATGATAAAGCATATCAAATTCCACCAGCAGTTCGACGCGGCGCGGCTTCAGCAGGAGGTTGCCCGCCTGGAAACCGCCGTGTGGCGCGAGCACTACAACCGCCGCAGCTACGAGGGAAACTGGAGCACCCTACAGCTGCGCTCCCTGCACGGCCAGCTGGACAACAATGCGGCCGTGCCGGTAGGCACAACGCCGGGCGAAAATCCCTTTCGGGACACGGAATTGCTGGCCCAGTGCCCCTATCACCGCGAGGTCATCGATTTTTTCCGGATGGAGAAAAACTCCGTGCGGCTGATGAAGCTCGACGCCGGGGCCATTATCCGGCCGCACCACGACCACAACCTGAACTACGAGCAGGGCGAGGTGCGCCTGCACATCCCCGTCATCACCAACCCGCAGCTCGAATTTTACCTGGAAGCCGAGCGGCTGCGCATGGCCGAGGGCAGCTGCTGGTACCTCAACCTCTCGCTGGAGCACCAGGTCATCAACGCCGGCCCCACGCCCCGCGTCCACCTGGTTATCGACGGCCTGGTGAACGACTGGCTGCGGGCCTACTTCCACAAGGCGCAGCACCACTCCGTAACGATGGCCGCCCCGCAACTGCCGCCGCCCAGCCGCGAAGACCAGCTCCTTATTATCGCCCAGCTGCGCCGGCTGCAAACTGCCACGGCCGATAAGCTGGCCGATGAGATGCAGGCTGGGATGCCGTCGGTGCAGTAGCTGGGCAGTGGTAAACGGGCTCATTAGATTCCGCACCAAGTGATTGCGCAGCGGGAAATCGGCTGCCGGCATGTCTACTTCAAATACGCAATCCGATGAACCAAATAATAAACCCCCAGTTTCGCGTGAAGCTGGTCGATTACCGACCAATGGACATTGGGGTTATTATCTTCCTTTTAAGCATGATTCCTCTATTGCCATTACTGCTTATCCCCCTGCTACCGGACTTACCATTTCCGGTCTTTTGTGGTTGGGTAGGAGTCACGTTATTTGGTGTCTGGTTGTATGCTAAGAACCGCGTTTTTGAAGCACACATTGTAGTGCTACCAGATAGGTTATTAATAAGTGGACTTGCCATCGGTCGCCCGGCCGAGGTACTATTTGCCACGGTAACTTCATATCGCTATATGGTCACACGGGGGGGCGATGTCGTCCGATTCAAGCTGACCAGCGGTACCAAGCTGAAATTAATTGCCAACGTCCTTTTCGGTGAAGTTGGAGAGTTTACAGGAATGGTTAAAAGTTTCATGCAGGCTGCTGAACAATTTCACCGCGACCACCCGGATGCCATGGCCCGCGATAAGAACTTTTTTTAGGAGCTGAAAAAGCGAAACCATTTCGCCCCGTCCTCATGCCTCCCCCCGCACCACCAGCAGCAGGGCATCTTCGGCGGCGCGGGTGAGGCGGTGGCTGCGGGTGCGGCTGCGGTAGAACCACTCGGTGATACCCGCATCGGCCAGGCGCAGGGTGGTGCGCGCCGCGCCGCGCGGCCCCAGGCCGGTGGCGGCCTGCAATTCGGCGGTGGTGGCTTCGGGCTGGACCAGCAGCAGCATCACCATGCGGGTGAGGGCGGAGCGGCTGCGCTTGTCGCCCGCGCCGTGCGCGGTGCGCAGC
>JALYUI010000293.1 GCA_030853845.1 Bacteroidota bacterium
TGCACGCCCGCCGGGTCCAGGGCGACTACAGCTACTCGCAGAAGCAGGCCCTGCAGGAAGCCCTGGACTTGCTCTTTGCCGGTGCGGCCCCCGCCCCGCCGCGCCCAGCCCAGGCCCGCGAGCAGGAGCAGCAGCGCCGGCAGCGCATCCAGCAGGGCCGGCAGGGCAGCGCCGGCGAGTAGCCGGGCCGGGCGTGCCCGCCTAAACGCCGAACAGTTTGGCCGTGTACGCGCCGACGTTTTCCAGCTCGTGGTTGGCCGCCCGCAGCTGAATCTTGTGCAGCTGCCGGTTGATGTCGGCGAGCGAGTGCAGGGTCAGCACTTTGTGGGCCTGGTCGGGGCGCAGGCCGAAGTGGGTCGTCAGCCGGCCGAATACGGCCGCGTTTGGGCCCTCGTACGCCACTATCTGCTGCTTGGGGTGGTAGTGGACCTGAAATTCGATTTGCGTCACGCTACGGCCCTGTTTGAGGGGTTTATAGCTAAAGGAGAGGTCGGCCTTGCCGTTGATTTCGTGTTCCGACGGGTCCAGCACCCGGTTTTTGAAGTGCGTCCATTTCTCGTAGCGGTCCTTGCCCGTCTTGGGGTCGATGATGTCGAGCTGCTGCTTGAGCTGCTGCACGTCGATGCGAAAGGACTTGTCCGGCAGGTTCTTGTACATGGAAAACAGCTCGTAGAGCCGCTTGGCGTACTTGCTGTTCAGCGTCAGGGCCGTGTGCAGCTGCATCGTGGTGAAGCGCTCCTTCAGCTCCACGTACAGCGGCCGCACCTTCTGGCTCAGCTCCAGCTCGATGATGCCCTGGCCCGTCATGTACTCGGCCGACGCGACGAACGTGGCTTGGAGCAGGTGGCCGTTGGGCAGGGTCGTTTCAAAGTAGCGGGTGATGAGCCGCTTGGTGGCGCGCTGCAAGTCGGCCACTTTGATGGTCTCCCCCGTGAGGGCCATCAGCTCCTTGGCGGACACCTGGTAGAGCGTGTTGGGCGCATCGTCCTTTTTGATGCTGGCCATGACCATGTACAGGATGTTCTTCTCCAAGGCCGACATCTCGTAGCGAGCCACCGTCAGGGCGTTGTCCTGCCAGAGCGTGGCCCCGTCGAGTGGGTTAGGAACGTGCTTCATGCGGCAAAGCTAACAAAGTTGTCGTACAAAAGAACCAGACAACTTACGTGCGACAATCCCTGCGGACTTTTTGACAACTTTCACAGCCGTTTCACAAACTTTTTGACAACTTTCAACCCTGATTTCACGAACTTTTTGACAACTTTCACGAACTTTTTGACAACTTTGATGCTCTGGGAGCCTTGTGAATCAATTAGTTACGACACCCCCAAATAACAAGTAATGAAAAAGAATTGTCACAAATATTTGAACGCGCAGGCGAGAGCTTTTAAAAAGTCGTTGGGATGGGGCATCTGAACGACAATCAAAAAAAAAGCAAAATCAATCAACGAAAGCTTCGCACACCAGGGCGCGGCCGGTTATAAACTATATATTACTAGTAATCAAAAGCTTATAACCTTAATTGTTGAGCTTGTACCAGTTAATGCTAATGGGACTCATCAAGTGCAAATCGCTGCCTTAATCACCAGCATGGGCTACCAAATATACCCTGCCCAGAGGCTTCAATCCCACTCATAATTCAAGTTTAAAACAAGTCATCTTCGCTGCTAGTGTTTTGTACTTTCAGCTTATGTTTCTCTAGTACCCACAGCACCGCTGTGCGAATAGAGACATGATTCTTGGTGCTTAAATCAGTGCTACCGCTCATCCATAAAAGAGGAGAGTTGTGAGCTGCATTTCGCAATTGCAAATGGTGAGGCTTGCCGGTGAGTGGTTGCGTAATCGAGTAACAGCACAGCCAGGCACCTCAGAGATTTTACCAACTGCTCCCATAGAGTTGACCAGCTTCTAGACCCATGAGATTGAGATGTACTGAGTTCAGGAAGAAGCTACATTGTTACTTGGAGCAGCACTGGGGCCCTAGTGTCACTCTGGTGGTCCTGTGCTTATCTGGTGGGCCGTAGTAGCTTTGTAGCCTAGTAACCCAGAAGCCCCCTGACGTATCCCTAGCGCCCCCTTTGCCGTATGTTCTGGCGTAAGGGAGCAAGACAGGTTTTGCTAGCGCAAAACGTCTCGCTTTTTGCTCCCTTTGGTCGCAAAAAGAACCGCCTAACGCCTCCGCCAATGCCGACATCAGCCGCAATTGTTAATGAACAGCCCAAACCAAAACGCACGGGTAAGTCCGCTGGTGGGCGTCCGCGCAAGGCCCCGGAGGAAAAGCTAAAGAGCGTGACCACCCACGTTTCGGCAGCCCGTTATGCAGAGTTAGAGGCGGGAGCTGCTGAGGTGCGGCAGCCCATGTCGCAGTATGTGCGCCCCCTGGTAGAAGCCGGCGTTGGGCGGCGCAAGCGTCCGTTGATGCAGCTCTCGGTAGAGCAGGATGGGTACCTGCGGCAGCTGGCGGGCCTGGCTAACAACCTCAACCAACTGGCCAAGAAAGCGCACCAAAATGGGTTCGGAGTAGTGGCAAACGAAGTGGCACAGCAGGCGGTAGGAGTTAGCCGGTTGTTAGATTATTTTGGGCAGGTCGTATGATAAGCCGCACGACGATAGGGCGCAGCTTTGCGGGCTTGGTGCGCTACCAGTTCGAAGGGCGGAAGGACTTGCCCAGCGACAAGCAAGCCGAGGTGCTGGTGGCCGTGGGTGTCCGGGCGGATAGTGCCGCGCACATGAGCACCGACTTTAACCGGGGGCGGCAGCTGAACCCCAATTTGGGGCAGGCCGTGTGGCACACGAGTTTGAGCTTTAACCCGGACGACGCGGCCAAACTCGACAGCGCCAAGATGCTAGCTATTGCGGAAGGCTACGTGCAGAAGATGGGGCTTGACAAGACGCAGTATGCCATCATCCGGCACCACGACCAGCCGGATAATCAGCACCTGCATATCCTGGCTAACCGGGTGGGCAATGATGGCAAAACCGTTAACGACGGCCAGAACTTCTACCGCTCGAAGGTGGCGCTCACCGAGCTAATTCAGGAACACGGGCTGACCCCACCGAAGGGCTTGCGGCCCGAGAAGCAACACCCGGCGCAGTTGCATGGTGTGGACCTTACCCGTCACGAGCTGAAAGAGGCGCTGCGCGCGGTGCTGGCCACGACCACTGACGGCAAGGACATGCGCCAGCAACTGAGCGAGCAGGCCATCACGTTCCGGTTGTTCCGGACCAAGGAGGGCACACCGACAGGCATCAGCTTTTCTAAGGATGGGCAGACGCTGAAAGGGTCCGATATTAGCCGCGAATACAGCCTGGCCGGCATCGTGAAGCAGCTCGAAGCCAACCAGGCCACGCGGCAGGCCGAGGTCGCCCGCCAGGAGACGAACCAACGTGCCGCCGAGCAGGCGCGGCAGCAAGCCGCGCTGGATGCTGCTGCCCAGGAACGGCGGCAAGTGGCCGCGCAGCTTGCTGCCCAACGCCAGGAAGCGGAGCGCCAGGCGGCGAAAGTGCCGGAGCTACCGGCTGTAGAACGCAAGTGGCAGGGGGATTACCAAAAATATGCGGCCGACTTAGCCCAACAAAATGCGCCCGTTCAGGCCCGCAACAAGGTTATTGACTCGTATAGCACCTATTTGCAGCAGCAGCCGAACGAGGAAGGAATCGCCGCCGTGGTGCAGGCCATTAAGGGCGACTCGCGCACGGCGGCGTTAAAAGCCGAGTTAGACCGCCAGGTGGTCGCCCGGGCGACGCACGCGAAACAGTGGGCAGACAGCTACGGCCAGCAAGCGGCGCTGGAAAAGCAGGCAAAAGGCGGCATTTTTGGAAAAAACGCGGCTTCCCGGGAGGCAGAGGAAAAGCTGAAGTTCCTCACCGAAAAGGACCGACCCCTTCCCGGCCTGCTAGAGCCGGCCTTGCTGGCCTTTGCCCGCGCCGCCAAAGCAGCGGACCGACCAGGCCCACCCGTCGGTTTTGACGCCCGCGCCTATTACCAGCCCGAGCAAGCGGGCCTGAGCTTGACGGAGTACGCGGCCAAGCGCGAGGCCGAACGACAGCTGGTGGTGCGCGTGCAGGAGCCAGTAGGCGACAGTCAGGCCGCCGGCCGCGCCGACGCTTTGCAGCGCAGCTTGACGAGTAAAGGAGCCACCGTGTCAGTGAGTGATACCGTTGATGCCCAAGGTAATCGGGTAATTGAGCTAGCCGTGCAGTACAGCGTGCAGCAGCCCCGCCACGAATTGAAAGACATCAGCTTGACTTTGGATTGGGCCGCAGAACGGAAAGGGTACGAGTTGAAAGAGAGCGACACGGACCGGGCGCAGCGTCGGGCCTCCGGCCAGCGGGACGCTCAGCAGCAGCAGAGCCAAACCCCGGGCAAAAGCTTGGATTATGGCGGCCGGTAATGAGCGGCCCCGTCGGCCTAAGAAGCCACCGGAAGGGCGCGAGCGTGGCGTATTTGCGCCGTTGCCTGGCCCGGTGCCGAATACGCGACGCACGGACGATTCAAGGACGGTTAAGACGGGAGAAATAGTTTGAAAATCAAGGCGCTTAAAGTTGATAAAAACGACCTTAAAAACCCCTAAAGCAAGGTTTTTGGCGTATCTTGTAGGATGGAACAACCCTTCAAAAAGCCTTCTTTTTGGGCCGAAAACGCCCCGCAGTTTACCCGCTATAATGAGCTGGATACTTTCCTCCGCATGTCCAGTTTCGCGTGGCACGCAGAACTCGCGTGCCGGAAGTGGTTGGACCGAGCGGCGGCTTTCCCGGGGGAACTGAATACGCCCAAAACCACAGCTTGGATGGCTTTGCTGAGCTACGTGAATCCTCCACTCGCTGCTGGCCAGCAGTTCGGCATTTCGCCCGACGACGAACCGGACGTGGCTATTCTACGGGCGTACCAGCTGCTGATTTCGGGCTTGACCCCCGAGCAGGCTGCGCAACAGATGGAAGATAATCCGTTGCCGGACAACTTAGCCGATTTTCTAGTGCAGGGCTAAGCCGCTTTTTTTGATAAAGGCGTGGCATATCAGCACTGAAGCGTAACTAAGAATGAACAGCGAGGCTTGCTTTTCGAGGGGAAGTATTAGGCTACTCAACCCGTCATGGAGGATTTCGGCAGCCGTTGCGGCGAGGAATACCAAGTGCAAAAAAGGCTTCATAAAACGAAGGGTTAACTTGTGGAAGTGCTAAATGTAGCGCCGGCTGGTCGAACGCCAAAACCGGCACGGATTCCAAGACATGTCCGAGAAATAACCTTATGTTGAACGACGAAACCAAAAAACAAAAGGGGGAAAAAGCCGTCCCCCAATCGGCCAAAAGACCTAGTTTTTTCGACGCGAAACCGGACCCCGCGACAATAAGGATGATAACCCCGCGTGAGCAGTGGACCCCCGCGCAAAAGCGCGCCGACAAACGCGACGAAGACGCCGCCCGTGCGCGGGGATACAGCTATTACCAGCAGGTGCAGGAACTGATACGGACCGGTGACCTCGCGGGAGCCGTGCGCGCCATCAATCCCTTTCCGAGTGGACATAACGGACACTCCCACATCGAAACCGTGCAGGCCGTGGCCACGGCCCAGGTGCAGGCCGGCGAGCTGCTGGCGGCCGTGGCCACGGCGCAGCGGCTGCCTTACGACGACACGAGGGGCGACCTAATCGGAGCCGTCGTCAAGGTGCTGCTGCAACGGGGTGATGTGGCCGGGGCGCAGTGGCTGGCGGCCACCGTAACCGGATTCCGGTACGTGGGCGTGATGAAGCAGATTGCCGAGGTCCAGCAGGCAGGCGACAGGGAAGCCGCCCAGTATACTCTGGTTCAGGCACGAGAGCGAGCCGAAGGGTTCAGCGAGGGCGACCCGAAAAGCGGCTATTTTCGGTCTTACTACTTGTCCGACATTGCCAAGGCCCAGGTGCAGTTGGGCGACGTGGCCGGGGCGACCCATACCGCGCAGCTCATTACCCACCAGGAGGAACGGGGGTGGGCGTTTCGAGCTATCGAGGAGCACACGGCTAACGCGGCCGACACCGCCCGCAGGGACGCCGGCTTAGCCTGAGGGCCGCCGTGCGAGGCAATGCTTTGCCCGTGCGGGTATTCCGGTTCATTTTCTTAACCACCTGCTGTTATGCCTAAGACTCATTTTCAGCCTGCCCCGGCTGGTCTTACCCCCGACCAACTGCGCGACTACCAAGAGCGGGAGCGGCACGCCAACAACGCGGTGGCCATCGCGTCGAGTGCCGGCACCGCGCCCAGCCCGGAGAGCTTGGCACTGATGCAGCGCCACGTAAACGGGGAACTGAGCATCGAGCAGGTGATTGAGTTGACCGATACCATGCTCAAGGCCCGCTACGCGCCGCGTCCGCCGGGCCTGGAAGACATTGGCGCGATGCTGCAAAGCCCGGAATTTCAGGAAAGATTCGAGGATGTGGTGAGCGGTACCGCCCGCCGCCATAATTCCTACATCGTGTACGTGGACGCGCAGAAACGCACGGTCCGCGAGTACCCGGCCACAGAGGAGATTTTTGAAACCAACGCTGACGGCAAGACCCTGACCCTGCTCTCTATTGGTGGTGTGCCAGCCGATACCGGCCAGCCCGTAGTAGTGGAGGCGACCCCGTATCGTTTTGCCCCCACTACTTTGCTGCCACGTAATACCAGTGGCGAATAGCCCATAAGCCCATGTCATCTGACGAACTGCAATTTTTGGAGGACTACCTAGCGGCCAACGAACTTCTGTTTTGTCGCGGGTGCGCGCAGCAGACCCTACATGCCCATCAGGAAGTAGTAGCGGTGCAGCCGGTGGCCACCGAGTTGCTGATGGAATGCACGCACTGCTATACCGTGCGCCGTTGGCTGGATTGGAACAGCACCCAACTCACCCACCGCCAACGGGACTGAGTTTGCTAACTGGCACGCCGCTGCCAGACGCTTGAAGGTAGCCGGGCTATTTGTTTAACACCCCTCATTTTGAAGCTGTGAGCCGCTTAGCCCACCTCGATAAATTGATTGATGACCCTGATTTTCAGTGGCGCATCCAGACCGAAATCCGCCGAAAAGCAGCGGCCTACAACTCGTCCATTATCTATCGAGACAGGCAGGGGCGACTTCTAGTGGAGTACCCAGGCAGTGGCCAGGTGTACGAGCAGAACGCGGCCCAGCAGCTGACCTTGCTTTCCGTGCAGGGGCAGTTGGTGAAGGGCGTTACCCTCATTTCAAAAACGGAGGCGGACCAGGTGCAAACCACGTAAGAAGTAGGGCGGTGGAGAAAAAGAGCGTTATTTTTTGACACGAACCCGGCGGTATCTTTGTTTTAGCAGTGCATTAAAGCTCATTGGTGATGGAATCCGAACTGACCACTTTCCTGACGACGATAGACAGTCCAGCGTTTCGCCGCGACAATCTGGCGAAGGTGCGAGCCAAAGCCGCCGCCGCTCGGGCCAACCCTGGTTCCCTGGTTCCGGCCTCGGTGCCAGTCACTGAATCCGTAGACGTTGCCTTGCCAACGACCCGTTTACAAGCGGTGGTGAGCGGTAAATGAGCCCAGAGCAGCCCGTGCTACACATTTTCGGCGGCCCCAACGGCGCGGGAAAATCGACGCTGTTTGCGCGCTTCCAGGAAACGGCGCAGCAGCCCGTCGAGCAGGTAAACGGCGACGTGCTCCAGCAGCGGTACCCCCAAC
>JALYUI010000761.1 GCA_030853845.1 Bacteroidota bacterium
CGCCCGGTTTGGGCGAAAATCATTTCGCCCAAACCGGGCGTATTCCAGCCCGCCGCACTACGGCCGGGCTACAGCACCAGCAGTGCCGTGGCCGCCGTGCTGCCGCCCGCGTCGTCGTCGGTCACGAGCAGCAGCTCGAACTGCCCGGGGGCCAGCTGCCGACGCACGGCCAGCCCTTCGACCTTGCCGAAATACGGCCGCCCATCGGGCCAGGTCAGCAGGGCCAGCGTGGCCTGGCCGGCCGCCACGTCGGCCACGCCCACGTACGAGCCCAGCACGTCTCCATCCAGCACGGCATCCCCCGTTTCTTCCACCGAGGCCGACACAAACAGCAGTCCGTCGGCAAATGTGGCCCCCGAAAAGCCGGCCGGGCAGCCGCCCAGCAGCGGCAGCGCAAACACCAGCTGGTGCACGGCCGGGGCCGGGCTGCCCGGCTGCGTGAACAGGCGCAGCACCCCGGCCAGCGGCAGCACAAACAGCAGCGAGGCATCAGCCCGGCCCACGGTACGCTGAAACAGCAACAGCTCGGTAGCCGTGGTGGCGGCGGCTTCGAGGTTGAGCACCACGCCGGCGGGCAGCAGCGGGGCCAGCAGGGCATAGAGCGGGGCCAGGTCGACGGGTTCGGGCACGGGGGTTTCGTGGGGCACAAACCAGCCCCGGGCGCGGTTGGGCCGGCTGCCCGAGCCCAGCAGCAGCAGGCCGGCCCGGCCGTCGGGCCAGGTCAGGGCGGCAATGCACTCCAGGTCGGGCTTGGTGAGCTTGGGCAGGCGGCCGGTGGCGAAGGCCGTGCCCGCGTCGAACAGGGCAATGCGCGCCGTAACCGCCAAAGTCGCCGCGTCGAGCTGATACAGAAACGGGGAGTCGTCGCCGATGACGGAGGCCACGGCACCCAGGATTTCGACGCCGGAGGCGGAGGGCAGACCGGGCAGCGGATTCTCGGTGATGATGGTGGCCGTCATGGGAACGAACAATACGTAGGACGGAGCCTTCGCTCCGTCGCCATTGCACGAAATCTACGACATACAGCCCAGCGACGGAGCAAAGGCTCCGTCCTACTTCACAATCACCAGCTCCACGCGGCGGTTGAGGCGGCGGGTTTCTTCGCGGTCGTTGCCGTAGCGGGGCCTGCTGCCGCCGAAACCGATGGTGGTGATGCGCTTTTCGTCGACGCCGCGGCCCACGAGGTAGCGTTTCACCTCGGCCACCCGGTCTTCGGAAAGCTGCTGGTTTTTGCTGGCCGGACCCACGTTGTCGGTGTGGCCTTCGAGGCGTACTTCGGTGGCCGAGTTGGCTTGCAAGGCAATGGCCAGGCGGTTGAGCTCCAGGTAAGAAGCACCCAACAGCGTAGCCTTGCCCTGGGCGAAGATGATGCTGGGCAGGTCGACTTTTTCGCCCACTACCGCCGGGCGCAGCAGCAAATCGCGCCGGGGCGAACCGCTGGCCACCAGCGTGTCGCTCATCGTGAGCAGGCCGCCCACGGCGCTCAGGGCGTAGCGGCCGGGCAGCAGCGACATCTGGTAGTTGCCCGAGTTGTCGGCCCGGCTGGTAGCGTTGAACTGGGTGCTCGTGGAGCCCGTGCCCAGCAGGCTGGCCTTCACCAGCGCGCCGGGCACGGGCTGTTTGGTGCGGGCATCGAGCACGCGCCCGCTCAGGAAGGCGCGGCCGCCGGTTTCCGATACCTCGGCTACTTCGGCCGGCTTGGGCAGCGAGTCGGCGGCCACGGTGCGGCCGGTGCGCCAGATGTCCTTGGTGCCGTTGGCGGTGGCCGACGACGAGTAGTAGGCCGTTTTGCCGTCGGCGCTCAAACTCAGGTAGGCATTGAAACCGGGGCCGTTCAGGGCCGGGCCGAGGTTGCGGGGCTCGCTCCATCTGGTCCAGCTCTCATCGAGGCGGGTGCTCACGAACAGGTCGGCCGAGCCGTAGCCCATGTGGCCGTAGGAGGCGAAATACAGCGTTTTGCCGTCGGGTGCGAGCCAGGGCGCGAAGTCGAAGCCCGGCGAGTTCAGCACCGGTCCCAGGCTCAGGGGCTCCGAGTAGCCGCCGTCGGCTTTGTGGAAGCTCACGTACAAATCGTTGCCACCCTCCGAGTCGCCGCGCTCCAGCGAGAGCAGCAGGATGGGGTCGCGCGGGCCGGTTCCGGAACCCATGAAGAAGCCGGTGGCCGGCGAGGCCGAATACAGGTTGGCGATGGCAACGGCAGTGGGCCGCACGCCTTTGGCCGAGCCGCTGGTGGCCGCTTCCACCGAAACGCGACTCAGCCCTTCGTCGTGGAAGCTGTTGCCCTCGTAGGTGCCGCGCACCAGCAGGCCATCGCGCACGGCGGCTACCACCGCGTTGTTTTGCGGGGTATTGATGGCGTCCAGCCGCTCGGGCGCGCCCCAGGTGCGGCCCTGGTCGGCGCTGCGGCTCAGCCAGGCATCGCCCGAGTCGGTGTTGCCTTCGGTGTTGCCGGCAAACTTGGTGCGGGCGAAGTACAGCGTGTTGCCGTCGGGGCTGAGGATGGGGTGCAGCTCGTTGCCGGGCGTGTTCACGGGGCCGGCCAGGGGCTGCGGCACGCCGAAGGGCGACGGCCCGGCCAGCACGTTCAGGCGCAGCCGAAACAGCCGCCACTGCTGGGTGGCGCGGCCATTGTTCTTCTGGGCCACCACCGGCGTGCCGTTGAATTTGTCGGAAGCGGCCAGCGCGGCCACGCGGGCCTCGCTCTTGTTTTCGAGCTGGAAGCTGCCCGCCGGGCCGGCCGGCACCAGCCGCCACTGCTGCTGCTCGCCGCCCGAAAACGGCCGCTGCACCAGCGCCGTGCCCTCGCCGGGCTTCTCCACCGTAAGGCATTGCCCGCTGTGGCGCGCCTCGATGCGGTAATACTCGCTGCCCTGCCGGATGGGCACGAAGCGCCACTGCTGGCTGGGCGCGTGCGTGAACTCCCATTGCACGGCCGCCGCGCCGCTGGTGGGGCTGGCGCTGGCAATGTCGAGGCAGCGGCCGCTGCCGCGGTCAATCAGGCCATAGTACGCCCGGTCGTCGGGCACGAAGGGCGTTTGGGCGGGGGCAAAAAAGGGCAGCAGCAGCAGCAGCGCAAGCAATCGGGACATGAACGGGGGCGCGGCAGAACGAAATCGCGCATGGTTGAACGCTGCAAAGAACGGTGAAACCCGGCTTTGGTATGTCCGGCCGCCCCGGGCCGGCCGCGCGCTCCTCCCCGGCCCAACCCGCAATCAGGTCAGCAGCTTGTGCCTGATGGCGTACTGAATGAGGCCCACCACCGACTTGCAGTTGGTTTTGGTAAGAATGTTCTTGCGGTGCGTTTCCACGGTGCGCTCCGAAATGAAGAGGGCAGCGGCAATGTCCTGATTGGACTTCTCGGCCGCTACCAGCCGCAGAATCTCGCGCTCGCGGGTGGTGAGGGAAATTTCCGCGTCTTCGGCAGGGCGCGAGGCGGCACCGCCCAGGTGTTGCAGCAGCGTCTGGCCCACTTCCCGGCTGAAGTGGGTGCGGCCGGCGGCCACGTCGGCAATGGCGGTGCTGAGCTCGGCTTTGGACGTGTTCTTCAGCAGGTAGCCCAGGCCGCCGGCGGCCAGCACCTCCGTCACGGAGGCGTGGTCGTGAAACATGCTCAAAGCCAGCACCCGCACCGTCGGAAACTCCGCCCGGATGCGTTGCGTCAGCTCGACGCCGCCCATGCCGGGCATGTGCAAATCGAGCAGCGCCACATCTACTTCCGGGTGTTGGGCCAGCTTTTGCAGCGCCTCGGGGCCAGAATTGGCCTGGGCCACCACGCGCACCCCCGCATCGGTGCGGAGCAGGGTCTTAATCCCCTCAATCACCAACGGATGGTCATCAACCAAAAGCAGGTTGATGCGGACAACAGGCACAGCAGGGGTTTCGGACATAAGCAAATGGGCGGCGAAATACCCGCGCAGCGGCGGTCACCGCTCCTTCAAACATACTGCTAATTACATGCATTTGCCGCAATATGCGATTTTACCAAAAAGTGGACGTAGCAAACCGATACGCCGGCAAGGCGGCCCTAGCATCCCGCTCTCTCACCGGACTGCAACTGTTGGCTAGCAAGTTGGCATTGCCGCGGGCCTTGTGGCTAAGTTGGCCGATTGGTTAAAAGCCTATTCCGTTGGCGCGCCAAGCGGCACTTCCAGGGTGACGGTGGTGCCCCGGCCGGGGGCCGAGTCGAACTCGGCCCGCCCGCCGAGGTAGGCCATGCGGCTCGCAATGTTTTTCAGCCCGATGCCCGCCTCCGGCCCCAGCGCCGCCGGCGCGAAGCCCACCCCGTTGTCCTCCACCAGCACCGTGAGCTCCCCGGGGTGGCGAATCAGCTGCAGCGTCAGCTCCGTGGCCCGCGCGTGCTTGAGAATGTTCTGCACCAGCTCCTGAATCACGCGAAATAACACGTTCTCCAGCGTCGTGGGC
>JALYUI010000301.1 GCA_030853845.1 Bacteroidota bacterium
CCGGGCCGCGACGCCACGGGCTACGACTTCGACGCCGGTGAGCGCATCGCCGAATCGTACGCCAAAGCCGGTAAGTCGCTGGCTAACTTCCTCGTGAAGCAGAAGGTGCTGTAGCTGGCCCAAACGGCCCATATGGGGCAGCATGGCTGCGACCCAACTTCCTGCCAGCCCCGGAACCTGTGGTTCCGGGGCTGTTTTTTTGCTTTCGGGTTCGGGAGTTTAGTGGTACTTTTGTATCAAAAGTATTATGCCAATTTATCAGAGAAATCCAGTTGCGCATCTTCCCAGGGCTTGATTTCCGCTTTCTCTACCCGATTTATCCCATAGCCTTCCCGCTACCCTTCTGACGCTTATCCATGACGCAGCCTTACTCCGCCAACGGTTCCGCCTTTCCCGCAGCTGCCCCGGCGCGGATGCTGGTGGGCACGGAGCGCCTGACCCTGGCCGATTTCCACGCCATTCTGCACGAGGGGGTCAAAATCGACCTGGCCCCCGCAGCGCTGGCAGGCGTGGCCGCCAGCTACGCGTTTCTCCGGGATTTCTCGAAGGGCAAGCTGATTTACGGCATCAACACCGGCTTCGGGCCGATGGCGCAGTATAAGATTGGCGACGACGACCTGCACGCCCTGCAGCTCAACCTGATTCGCAGCCACTGCACCGGGCTGGGCAACCTGCTCCCGCCCCCCGAAACCAAGGCCCTGATGCTGGCCCGCCTGTGCAGCCTGCTGCGCGGCTACTCGGGCATCCACCCCGAGCTGGTGCACCTGCTGGCCGAGTTGATTAACCGCGACGTGCTGCCCTGCATCTACGAGCACGGCGGCGTGGGCGCCAGCGGCGACCTCGTGCAGCTGGCCCACCTGGCCCTGGCCCTCATCGGCGAAGGCGAAGTGCTCTACCACGGCCGCGTAACCAACGCCGCCGAAGCCTTCGCGCAGGAAGGACTCACGCCGCTCACCATCCACTTCCGCGAAGGGCTGGCGCTGCTCAACGGCACCTCGGCGATGGCCGGCGTGGGTGTGGTGAACCTGCTGGCCGCCCGCCGGGTCATCAACTGGTGCCTGCTACTGTCGGCCACCATCAACCAGGTGGTGGAAGCCTACGACGACGCGGTTTCGCAGGAGCTGAACGCGGTGAAGCGGCACCCCGGCCAGGCCGCCGTGGCCGCCGCCCTGCGCAGGCTGAACGACGGCTCCAGGCTGGTTCGGCAGCGGCATGATGTGCTGTACAAGGAAGAAAACCACGACACCGACGTGCTTATCGACAAAGTGCAGGAGTATTACTCGCTGCGTTGCGTGCCGCAGGTGCTGGGTCCCGTGCTCGATGCCTTCCGGCAGGCCGAGCAGGTGGTGCTCGACGAAGTGGCCTCGGTGAACGACAACCCGGTGGTGGATTTCGAGAACCAGAACGTGTTTCACGGGGGCAATTTCCACGGCGACTACGTGGCCTTCGAGATGGACAAGCTGAAAATTGCCATCACCAAGCTGGCCATGCTCAGCGAGCGGCAGCTCAACTACCTGCTCAACGACAAGCTGAATCAGAAGCTGCCGCCCTTCCTCAACGCCGGGCGGCTGGGGCTGAACTTCGGCTTGCAGGGCATGCAGTTTACCGCCACTTCCACCGTGGCCGAGTGCCAGTCGCTGTGCATGCCAGTATACGTGCACAGCATTCCGAACAACAACGACAACCAGGACATTGTGAGCATGGGCACCAACGCGGCCGTAATTGCCCGCCGGGTGATAGCCAACGCGGCCGAGGTGCTGGCCATCCACGCCGTGGCCGTGATGCAGGCCGTCGACCAGCTCGACGTGGCGGCCGGGCTGTCGCCCGCGTGCCGGGCGCAGTACCAGCGGGTGCGCGCCGTGTTCCCCCGCGTGGTGGCCGACCAGCCGCACTTCCTGCACCTGCGCAAAGTGGTGGCCCTTGTTCAGGGCGATGACCTTGGGTTGCTGTAGTGGGGATGTTTGGAGTGAATCTATTAAACCAAAACGGTCATGCTGAGCTTGTCGAAGCATCTCTACCGCGCAACTAAATGATTTTACTACTGCGATAGAGATGCTTCGACAAGCTCAACATGACGTTCTAACGATTCCGTTCTGACGATGACGTTCTGAATTAACGTTCTCCCCTTCTACTTCACCTGCAAAAAACTTACCCCGACGACGTGAAATACGCATTGATAACCGGAGGCTCGCGCGGCATCGGCCGGGCCGTGGCCGTGAAGCTGGCCAGCCAGGGCTACCACATTCTGCTCAACTACAAGGCCAACCATGCTGAAGCCGAAGTAACCAAAGCCGCCGTGGAAGCGGCCGGCGTGCGCTGCGAGCTGCTGCCCTTCGACGTGGCCAGCAAGGAGCGGGTGGACGAGGTGCTGGGCACCTGGGTGGAAGCCCACAAGGAAGCCAAAATCGAAGTGCTGGTGAACAACGCCGGCATCCGCGAAGACAACCTCTTTATCTGGATGACCGACGAGCAGTGGAAGGGCGTGATTTCAACCAGCCTCGACTCGTTTTTCTACGTCACCAAGCACGTTATCAACCAGATGCTGGCAGCCAAATTCGGGCGCGTCATCAACATCGTGTCGCTGTCGGGCCAGAAAGGGCTGGCGGGCCAAACCAACTACTCGGCCGCCAAAGCCGGCCTGATTGGCGCTACCAAAGCCCTGGCCCAGGAAGTAGCCCGGCGCGGCATCACGGTGAATGCCGTGGCCCCCGGCTTCATCAAAACCGACATGACCAGCGACCTGAAAGAGAGCGAGCTGGTGAATATGATTCCGATGCGCCGCTTCGGCCAACCCGAAGAAGTAGCCGAAGCCGTGGGTTTCTTCGCTTCGCCGGCCAGCTCCTACATCACGGGAGAGGTGCTATCCATCAACGGCGGCTTATATTCATAACTTTAGAACGTCTTTTTAGAACGTCGAATAAGCAGAACGTCATGCAGAGCGCAGCGAAGCATCTTTACCTCAATACTAACCAATGACACTGCAACGAAGCGGTAAAGATGCTTCGCTGCGCTCTGCATGACGTTCTGCAGTTTAACATTCTGATGTTCCCCTTTCCAACCCCCACTCCTCCCTCCTTTCGCTGATTATGAACCGCGTTGTTATCACCGGACTGGGCATCTACTCCTGCATCGGGCAAAACCTGGATGAAGTGCGCGACGCGCTGCACGCCGGCCGCTCGGGCATCGGGCTCGACCAGGAGCGCAAGGAGTTCGGCTACCGCTCGGGCCTCACCGGCATGGTGCCCCGGCCCGAGCTCAAGGGCCGGCTCGACCGCCGTGCCCGCATCAACCTACCCGTGCAGGGCGAGTATGCCTACGTGGCCACCGCTGAAGCCATGCAGATGGCCGGCATCGACGCGGGCTATTTCGTGGACAACGAGGTGGGCATCATCTTCGGCAACGACAGCTCGGTGCTGCCCGTGATTGAGGCCATCGACATCATCCGGGCCAAGAAGGACACCACGCTGCTCGGCTCGGGCTCCATCTTCCAGACCATGAACTCGACGGTGACCATGAACCTGGCCACCATCTTCCCGCTCAAAGGCATCAACCTGACGCTGAGCGCGGCCTGCGCCAGCGGCTCGCACTCCATCGGCATGGGCTACCTGCTGATTAAGAGCGGCTTACAGGACATGATTTTATGCGGCGGGGCGCAGGAAATCAACAAATACTGCATGGGCAACTTCGATGCCCTGTCGGCCTTTTCCATCCGCGAGGATGCGCCGGCCCAGGCTTCGCGGCCCTTCGACCGCGGCCGCGATGGGCTGGTGCCCAGCGGCGGCGCGGCCACCGTCATCCTCGAAAGCCTCGAATCGGCGCAGCGGCGCGGGGCGCGCATCTACGGCGAGGTGGTGGGCTACGGCTTTTCGAGCAACGGCGCGCACATCTCCAACCCCACTGTGGACGGCCCGGTGCGGGCGCTGGCCAAGTCGCTGGCCGACGCGGGTTTGCAGGCCACCGACATCGACTACATCAACGCCCACGCTACTTCCACGCCGGTGGGCGATGCCAGCGAGGCCCGCGCCATCGACCAGATTTTTGGCGAGCACCGCACGCCCGTCAGCTCCACCAAGTCGATGACCGGGCACGAGTGCTGGATGGCGGGGGCCAGCGAAATCGTGTACTCGATGCTGATGATGGAGCATGGATTTGTGGCGCCGAATATTAACTTTGAAACTCCGGATGAAGACTCGGCCCGGCTGAACATTATCAGCAAGGCCACGGATACTAAAATCGATACTTTTCTGTCTAACTCCTTCGGCTTCGGAGGCACGAATTCCTCATTGATTATCAAGAAATGGAAGCAACTATAAGCAATAAGGCCGAGGTTATCTCGCACATCAACGGCTTTCTGTCCGACGAATTCGAAGTGGATATCGATACCATTCAGCCCGAAGCCAACCTGGCCCAGACGCTGAATCTGGACAGCCTCGACTACATCGACCTGGTGGTGATGACGGAAAGCAACTTTGGCTTCAAGGTGAAGGCCGAGGATTTCCCGGGCATCAAAACCTTCAGCGACTTTTATAACTACGTGACGGCCAAGCTCGGGCTGCAGGATGGCTGAGTGGCAGGGGAAATCCCAGGCCAGCGTGACGGGGTATAAGATTTTCGGGTTTTTCGTGAAGCGCTTCGGGGTGCGGGTGGCCTACGTCATCCTGCTGTTCGTGGCGTTTTACTATTTCTGCTTTTCCTGGCCCAGCTCGCAGGCCATTCTCGACTTCTACCGCCGGCGGCTGCACTTCCCGGCCCTAAAGTCGCTGAGGCTGCTGTACGTGAACTACTTTCGCTTCGGGCAGACGCTGATTGACAAGTTCGCGGTGCTGGCCGGGCAGCAGGCCGCCTTCACGTTCTCGTTCGACGGCGGGCACCACCTCGACGAGATGGTGGCCGAGGGCAACGGCGGCATCCTGCTCAGCGCCCACGCCGGCAACTGGGAGGCCGCCGGCCAGCTTCTCAGCCGCCTGAACCGCCCGGTGAGCATCGTGATGTACGACGGCGAGGAGGCCCAGATTAAGCAGTATTTGCAGCAGTCGGCCAACAAGAAATTCCAGGTCATCTTCGTGAAGCCCGACCTGTCGCACATCTTCAAAATCAACGCCGCGCTGGCCGCCAACGAGCTGGTCTGCATTCACGGCGACCGGTTTCTGCCCGGGGCCAAAACCCTGACGCTGGATTTTCTGGGCGCGCCGGCCCGCTTTCCGGAGGGGCCGTTTCTGCTGGCGCTGAAGTTTTCGGTGCCGGTGACGTTCGTGTACGCTTTCAAGGAATCGGCCACGCACTACGCGCTGTCGGCCACGCCGGCCCGCCGCTACCGCACCGCCGACCACGACACCGTCGGCACCATTGCCACGGCCTACGCCGCCACCCTCGAAACCAAGGTGCGCCAGCACCCCGAACAGTGGTTTAACTACTACGACTTTTGGAAACCAACGCCTTGATTGCTACTGGCGACGCCCTGTTGAAGCTCCTGCCCCAGCGCCCGCCCATCGTGCTCATCTCTGTGCTGCTAGCCAGCGACGGCGCCCGCACCGTGAGTGGCTACTGCGTGCCCGCCGACGGCCTGCTGGTGGAGCACGGCCATTTGAGCGAGGCCGGCCTGGTCGAGAACATTGCCCAGACC
>JALYUI010000315.1 GCA_030853845.1 Bacteroidota bacterium
CCCACCACCAGCCCGATAAGCCCGAAAACCTCCACGCCCAGCACCAGGCCCACCAGCGTCACCAGCGGGTGAATGTCGCCCATGCGCTTGGCCAGCATGATGCGTAGCACGTTGTCCACGTTGATAATCACGATGAAACCCACCAGCAGAATCCCGATGGCCTGCTCGTTGTGGCCCTGCGAAAACTGGTAGAGCGCCCCCGGCCCCCACACCAGCGGCGTGCCCAGCACCGGCAGAAACGCCATAAAAAACGCTACCACGCCCCAGAAAACCGAATCGGGCACCCCAAAAATCCACAGCGTCAGGCCCGTGAGAATGCCCTGCACCAGGGCCACCAGCACCTGTCCCAGCACGTTGGCGTTCACGTTGTTTTTCAGCGACTCGCCCAGGTCTTCCAGCGTCTCGTTGCGGAAGGGCAGGTAGCGGTGCAGTCCCAGCAGGAAGTAAGTTTCCTGCATAAACATGTAGTACATCGTGAACAGCATCAGGCCCACAATCACCAGGAAGTTGAGCGCGCTGCTAGCCAGCGTGGGCAGCCACTCACTCACCCTCGCCCCGCCTTGCAGCAGCAGCTGGCGCACGTTCAGCTGCTCGGCCAGGTGGAAGCCCGTGGCTTTTTCCACCTTGTGCACCACTTCCATAATTTGCTCGGGGTTGCGGGCAAAGGCCACCAGCCGGTCGAGCAGCAGCGAGCTTAGCGCGTAGAACGGCACCACCAGCACCACCACGGTAATCACCAGGATGCCAATCGTGACCAGCCGCGGGTGCCAGCGCCGCTTGTGCACCAGCGCCACCCACCACGGCCGAAATACCACGAACAGAATGCCCGCCGCCAGAAACGCCGTCAGGTACTGCGCCAGGCCTACCACCATCAGGGCCACCAGGCCCAGCAGCGAGGCCACCAGCAACACGTAGCGCTGCCGGGGCGTGTAGATGTTTTCGACGGCGGCGTAGAGATTAAATGGTTTTTGCATACAGCTGATGATGAAAAGCAGGTAGCCCTGGCTATCGGGCAATGCCCGCGCGGGCAATAACGCAAAAAAGCCCTTCTCCGACGGAAAAAGGCTTTTGAGAAGGCGGCTGACGCGATAAAAAAATTCCCGCTACCACCAGGGCCACGGGAATTTTTTGGGTTGGCAAACGGGCCGGCAGCTTACGCCACCACGCCTTCGGCCAGCACAATCACGTTGTTGCGCAGCACTTCTACCACGCCGCCCTCAATGCGGATGGACTCGCGGCCGTCCACACCGGTCACGTTCACCTCGCCGGCCTTGAGGGCGGCGATGAGCGGGGCGTGGTTATTCAGCACTTCGAACGAGCCATCGGCCCCCGGAAACTGGGCCGACGTCACTTCGCCTTCGAAAACCTTACGGTCGGGGGTGATGATTTCTAAATGCACTGCTTTTTAATTATGAGTTATGAATTATGAATTATGAGTCCTCCAATTACAAACCAGCCGGATGGCGATTCATAATTCATAACTCATAATTCATAATTAAAAAACCTACTTGGCTTCGGCAATCAGCTTCTCGCCTTTGGCCACGGCATCCTCAATGTTGCCTACCAGGTTGAAAGCGGCTTCGGGAAGGTGGTCGTACTTGCCGTCGATGATTTCGTTGAAGCCTTTGATGGTGTCCTTGATGTCCACGAGCACACCTTTGAGGCCGGTGAACTGCTCGGCCACAAAGAAGGGCTGCGACAGGAAGCGCTGCACCCGGCGGGCGCGGTTTACCACCTGCTTGTCCTCCTCAGAGAGTTCGTCCATACCCAGAATGGCGATGATGTCCTGGAGTTCCTTGTAGCGCTGGAGCAGCTCTTTCACGCGCTGGGCGGTATTGTAGTGCTCGGCCCCGAGGATGTCGGCCGACAGAATGCGCGAAGTCGAGTCCAGCGGGTCAACGGCCGGATAGATACCCAGCTCGGCGATTTTGCGGCTCAGTACCGTCGTGGCATCCAGGTGGGCAAAGGTGTTGGCCGGGGCCGGGTCAGTCAAGTCATCGGCGGGCACATACACGGCCTGCACCGAGGTAATGGAACCGCGCTTGGTGGAGGTGATGCGCTCCTGCATGGCACCCATTTCGGTGGCCAGCGTGGGCTGGTAACCCACGGCCGAAGGCATCCGGCCCAGCAGCGCCGATACTTCCGAACCCGCCTGCGTGAAGCGGAAAATATTGTCGATGAAGAACAGGATGTCGCGGCCGGCACCAGTGCCGTCGCCATCACGGAAGCTCTCGGCAATGGTCAGACCCGACAGGGCCACGCGGGCGCGGGCTCCGGGGGGCTCGTTCATCTGGCCGAACACGAGGGTGGCCTGCGACTTCTCCATCGCTTCCATGTCCACCTTGCTCAGGTCCCAGCCACCCTCTTCCATCGAGTGCTTGAAGGCATCGCCGTAGAGGATGATGTTGGATTCGATGAATTCGCGCAGCAGGTCGTTGCCCTCGCGGGTACGCTCGCCCACGCCGGCAAACACCGACAGGCCTTCGTAGGCCTTGGCCACGTTGTTGATAAGCTCCTGAATAAGTACGGTTTTGCCCACGCCGGCACCCCCGAACAGACCAATCTTGCCACCCTTCACATAAGGGGCGAGCAGGTCGATTACCTTAATACCGGTGAAGAATACTTCCGACGAAGTTGCCAGGTCTTCAAACGCCGGGGCATTGCGGTGAATGGACAGCCGCGGGCCGCTCTTGGGCTGGGGAATGCCATCGATGGCTTCGCCAATCACGTTGAACAGGCGGCCTTTCACGCCATCACCGGTCGGCATCGAAATGGGAGTACCCAGGTCGCGCACTTCGGCACCACGGGCCAGGCCCTCGGTCGAGTCCATGGCAATAGTCCGAACCCGGTCTTCGCCCAGGTGCTGCTGGCACTCCAGCACCACCACCTGGCCATTCTCTTTCGTGACTTCGAGCGCGTCGAGGATGTTGGGCAGCTTCGTGTTTTCACCCGCGAAGCTCACGTCCACGACGGGGCCGATAACCTGGGTGATTTTGCCGGTATTCGCCATTGCGATGTATTTAAGTTAAAGTAGTTGCGGTTTTCAGGCCGCAAAATTACGGCAGAAGCCTGGCTTTTCCAACCCCAATCCATTGCGGAATTTCAGCCGGTCTTAGTAGCGGGCCACTGGCTTAGCTGGTGAAAATCAGCGCCTGGCCCCGCCCCTACCGCATATCGGGACGGGGCCGGACTTTTTTTCACGGAAAATTTTTCCGCGAAAACTTGCCCCGAATGTTTCCGCTTGTACCTTTGCAGTCCCAAACGGCACCTCGCCGGCTGGGAACTTGTCCGATGGTGTAACCGGCAACACGCTTGATTTTGATTCAAGAAAGTCCAGGTTCGAGCCCTGGTCGGACAACTTCGACACCGCTCGACAACTTTAGCAAAGGCGCTGGCTTCTCCAATTTCCGGAGTGGTCAGCGCCTTTTGCTTTTTTATCCTCGCCGTGCGAGGCAATGTGGCGCGCAGCCTTTGCTGCGCG
>JALYUI010000324.1 GCA_030853845.1 Bacteroidota bacterium
TCGTGAAACAGGTAGCCCAACGTCATGTCGTACTGCGGGATGGTCAGGGAATTGAACCGCCAGAAGTCCTTGAAATCGGGCTTGTCGCTGGCGTGCGCGTTATGGAAGGTGAAATCGTAGTTATCGGTGGTGGTGTTTTTGAAGCGGATGTCGCTGCGCGTGTACCAGTCGCGATTATAGCCCCAGCTGAAATATAAGCTGCCGTGGGGCTTGAGCTCGGGCGGCAGCGGCGCGACATTGGCAGTTGATGCAGTGGTACTTGGGTCGGAAGCCGGAGCCAGTGGTTGGGCAATAAGTGGCCCGGCCAGGCCCATTAAAACGCCCGCTAATAAAAAAAGTCTCATTAAAATGGAATAGATAAATGCTGCGGAAAAGCTCACCGGAAAAAGTGTGCAAAGCTAAGCCACAACGCTGCCATATGGCTAGCTTAGGCCGACGCTGCCACGCCCGACCGGCTAAGTTGCCCAGGCCCGGCGGCCCCCCTTAGCACGGTTTTACTGGCGGTGTACAGCGGTAAAGCCAAGGCATTCGAACCAAATCCATCCTGGCGGGCAAGCCGGGTCCGCGCTTGGCCAGAGGTGTGCCTGCGGTGGAAAAGGCCGCAACCGGGACCTGGAACGGTCGAAGGGTAACGGAAGGCCGGAAATTAAAAACAGCGGGCGCGCTCGTCTGCTGATACGGTGGAAAGAGGTTGAAGACGCCGGAGCATCAGGCTTGTCCGGAACGATTCCGGAAATATTTTTCAGTGGTGCCCCCCTCACGCTCAACCGCCCGGGACTGAAAGGTCACCGGGCGGCGAGGCAAAACCTGCGCTTGCGACAGCGCTACTCTTTCACGAAGCGGGTAGAAGTTACCCGGTCGCCCTGCACTACGCGCAAGGTGTAGATGCCCGGTACCAGGCTATCGACGGCCAGGCGGGCTTCGGCCGTTTCGCCGGTCATCAGCTCGCGGGCAAGCATCCGCTTGCCTTGGGCATTCAGCACTTCAAGGTGCCCGGCGGTGCTGCCCTCGGCCAGCCGCAGATGCAGCTCGCCGGCCACGGGGTTGGGATAAAGCATGGGGTCGGCGGCCAGAGCACCACGGGCTCCTACCCGCGTAAAGCTCCACCAGTTCACGTTGTAGCCGCCCACGGGCACTCCAATGGCGATATCCTGGCGGCCCGCATTCAGCGTTACGGTGTGGGAGATGGTGGTCCAGTTCTGCCAGTCGCCGGTGTTGGGCACCGTGATGAGGCCCAGGCGGGTGGTGCCGGCATTCTGCTCGAGGCTGATTTGGCCGCCGTTGTTGATGCTGGCTACCCGGTACTGCACGGTGTAGGTACCGGCCGTGGGTACATCCACGGTGTAGGCCATCCAGTCGCCGGCATCAATCCAGCCCACGTTCAGGCCGCCCCCAACGTCGGCGGTATTTTCGGTTTGCACCCCCGCCATCACGTGGTAGCTCTCGGCTTCTACTTTGGTGGTAGCCCCGCCGGTGGGTGGCGGCGGGGTAATGACGGGGCCGCTCGCCCAGCCCTGCACGTAGCCTTTCACCAGGCGGCCCGAGGCGGTGAGGAAGCTGTCGGACCAGCCCGCGCCGGGGTTGGTACCGGGCACCAGCGCCGACGCGGCTTCCCCCTTGTCGTTGAGCGCCCAGTTGCAATGGCTGATTTGGTTGGCCCGGAGGAAATTCATCCATTCCTGCGTGGAAGCCGCATCGACGTAGCCGTTGCCCGACGCCTCGCAGGTGCCGTACTCCGTCACGAACACGGCCACGCCGCGGTTGAGGGCCGCCGTGGCTTTGTCGCGCAGCGACTGCTTGTGGGTAGCGGCGTAGAAGTGCAGCGTGTAGGCAATGTTGCTGCCCGAAAGGGGGTTGGCAGCGGCCACATCCACGTCCTGCGACCAGTTGGGCGAGCCCACAATGATGAGGTTGTCGGGGTCGATGGCCCGGATGGCATTGGCCACGGCCTGGGCATAGGGCCGCACCACGCCGCCCCACGAAACCTGCAACGGTTCGTTGTACACCTCATAGAGCACATTGGGCGTGTTGCCGTAGGTGCGGGCCATTTCCTGAAAAAAGGCCACCGCTTCGGCCTGGTGCTGCTCGGCATGGTGCGAGTGCCAGTCGATGATGACGTAGAGGCCGGCCGCGATGCAGGCATCGACCACGGCTTTCACCTTGGCTTTTTCGCGGGCGGGGTTTTCGAGGTAGCCGCCGGCTTCATCCACGCCCATGGCGGCGCGCACAATGCTGGCGTTCCAGCTGTTTTTCAGCCAGCCTACTACGTTGGCGTTGTAGTAACGCTCGCCGCCCCAGCCGTTGTTGCTCCAGAACAGGCTGTTGCCGGCCAGGCTCACGGGCTGGCCGCTTTGGTTCACGATGTGGTTGCCCTGCACGCGCAGGTTACCGAATTTGCCAACGGGCGTTTGGGCTGCGGCGCTGCCCCAGGCGGCCACGGCCGCCAGCAGCAGCATGCACCGCCAGAGCCGGCCATAATGGTGAGCAGCGGAATTATGGGTTGTTTTCATGAGAAAGGGTTGGGTTAGGATGGTAAAAAAAAGGATGAATAATGTGCTGAAGCCCGCGTGGCCAGACACGCGGTAATTTGCCTCATTACCAGC
>JALYUI010000334.1 GCA_030853845.1 Bacteroidota bacterium
CACGTCATGCTGAACGCAGTGAAGCATGACGTGCCTTTTATTCAACACCCAACCCCCAACCTTTACCGGTGCACTTTTACCCCAATATCATATTGGTAGCGGGGGCGGCCGCCGAGGGGGATAGCGAAGAAGGGCAGAGCCGTGTCGTACTGGTCGGTGACGTAGAAGACCATGTCGTTGGGCGCGGCTTTGGTGGAGGTCAGGCGCAGGTCGAGGCTGAGGCCGTGCTCTTTGTTGGCGATGGGCAGCACGCTGCTGGCCCAGTCGCCGTCGCCGCTCATGGTGCCGGGCTGGCCGTTTTTGGCGATGCTGAACACGTTGAGCGTGGCGGCGTTGTCCGCGTCGAAGTTGCTTTGCTTGATGCTTACCACCCGGTCGTTGACGAAGGGGTAGAGGTGCACGGTGGTTTTGCTGGCCGTGGCCGGCAGCCGGAAGCAGTACTCGTAGGTGAAGGCGTTACCGCCCTCAACCGAAACGTTGTCGGTGGGGCTGGTGCTGAAGAAGTAGCGGTAGAGGTTGCCATCGTTGCCGCTCAGGCCCCGGGCCACTACTTTAAACACGCGGCCCTTGAACTCTTCGACCGGCTCGCCTTCGAGCGGGTTGAGGGGACCGAAGGTGAACCACTTGCCATCGTACTGTAGCTCACTGCCGAAGGTCTGGCTTTTGAGCAGGCGGCCGGTGGGCTCGGGGTTGGTGGGGCGCGGGTCGCGGGCCTGGGGGCCGGTATAGGTGCCCGGGCCGCCGTAGAGGCTGAACGAAGTAGTGGTGTTGGCGGGGCCTTTGAGGTCGTCGAATTTGCCGCCGCAGTTGGGGTCGAAGATGCGGATGTAGACGGGGGTGCGCTGCTGCTCGGGCACGAGGAAGAAGAACGTCTGCGTGAAGTCGTCGTCGCCCCACTGCTTATCGGACTGCGCCCCAAACGTAATCAGGCTTTCGACCCGCTCGACGGGGTTGGGCACGGCCTGGGCGTGGGCCGGCGCGGAAGCCGCCAGCGCCAGCGCGGCACTACAAAAGCAAAATATGTGTTTCAGCATGCCGCCAAGATACCGAGGCCCAGCCGATACTTCCATCATTCGGGGACCAAATGTGGCTAAATCGGTGGCGGGACCGTATGTTTATAGCTGAGTAAGCCCCTGTTCTATGCCTGATGCCGTTCGCGCCACCTCCGACTTCTTCGACCAGCTCACCTTCGATTTGCTGAAGCTGCGCGTGGTGGCCCAGCAGCGGCTGCGGCCTCTGAGCGCCGAAGACCTGAACCGGCGGCCCAGCCACGGCCGCTGGAGTGCCGGCGAGTGCCTGGAGCACCTCAACATTGTGGGCGGCCACTACCTGCCCCTGATTGCCTCGCGCATCAAGCGCGCCCAGGCTCGGGGCTCGAAGCCGGCCGAAGTAGCCAAGTCGGGCTACCTGGGTCGCCGGTTTATCGAAGCCATGCGGCTGCCGGCCATCGAGAAAGCCCGTACCTCGCCCCGGCGCTACGCGCCCACCGGCACCCGCCTGCCCCGCACGGTGGCCGAGGTGTTCAGCCGGCAGCTTGACGAGCTGATGCGGCTGGTGTTGCTGGCCCGGCAGGTGAACGCCAACGCCGTGCGCATCCCCAACCCGCTGTTTCCGCTGATTCTGCTGCGCCTCACCGACCAACTGGAGTTTCTGGTGGTGCACATTCAGCGGCACATCGTGCAGGCCGAGGCCGCCCTGGCGGCCGCCAATGCGCGCACGGGCACTTCGGCGGCCGCCGCGTAGGGTGGCGGCTGGCGTACTACTTTACCTTGAGCAAATAGGTAGCCGAGAGCTGGATTACGCGCTGGTAATAGGCGGGTAGGTCGTCGCGCTGAATAGCTGATTTGGTGGGCTGTTGGTTGATGAGCCCCAGGCCGTAGCCCAACTGCACCTGTAGCGGCCCCTGTCGGTAGCCCACGCCTGCGTTGAGGCCGGCATCGAAGCGGCGAGCGACTGCGTAGCCGCTGCTCGCCGCGAATGGCGTGGTTCCAACGCTGAAGACGGAAGAAGAAGAACTGCCCTGCACGAACGAAGCCGGCGGACCGGGAAAGTCATATTTATAAATAATCGTGGTATTGCCATAGTCCCAGTAATTATTTTTGTAAAAAGTGCCTCCCTGGCTGTTGGTGCTGCCGCTAGAACCCTGGCCTTCGTATTCGGCCCGGCCACCCAACCCGAACACTACGTAGGGACCACTGAATACCTGGAAGCCGTGGTCCCTACCAGTAGTAAATACGAAGTTGATGGGGATTTCGAGGTAGTTGGGCCGGCTGATGGTATGATATTCGTCGCTGCTGCGATTAGTAGCATAAGTTGAGCTGTAACTACTGGTAATAGTAAGGCGTTGGTCAACAACCTTTTGCGATAACAAAACGGCCGGCTGTATGGCCAGTCGGCCAAAGCTTACTTCAGCTACTACACCAAACTGTGGGGCAAGCAGCGCATTGCGATGGTAATCTTGCACATAGATAGGCGGCGGGTTACTGCCAATGCTATAGGCTTGATACAAAGGCTCGGTGCCCGAGCGGGTAGCGGCGTTCAGGCCCAGGCGCAGGCCGAGACTGATGGAAGTTTGGGCGTGCGCAACGGGCAGCGCCAGCACCAGCAGAGCGGGTGCAAGCAAACGGGAAAGAAGCATTTGCAGTTAAAAAAAAGGTGATGGGTAGAAACCCCGTTCGGCGAAAGTGCGCCGTGCGGCGGCTTGAGTAAACCGGCCGGCTGTGTGCAATAAAATCCGGCCGGGCATCTTTATAGCGCCAACTCTTCCCCGTCACCAATCCGGCCGTATGCGTTTATTCCTGTTTGCCTTCCTGTTCCTCACCATGCTGTTCAGCTCCGACTCGGCCGCACCCGTGCCCCCCGGCCCCTACGCGGCCCAGTGGCAGAAAATTGATGCCCTGCTGAAAAAGGACCAGACCGCCACCGCCGCGCCGTTGGTGGAGACCCTGCTGCGGCAGGCCAAAAAGCAGGGCCATAGCGCCGACTACGTGCGGGCGCTGCTCTACAAAATCCGGCTGCTGCAAGCCAAAGAGGAAGACGAAACCGAAAAAGCCATTGCCCTGCTCGAAGCCGAGCTGCCCACGGCCGGCTTCCCGGCCCGGCCCATTCTGCACTCGCTGCTGGCCGAAGAATACACTCAATACCTCAACCAGAACCGATACCGCCTCTACCAGCGCACGGCCGGCGCGGCCCCCAGCACCGACGGCCAGCCCGCCGCTGATGGCGGCACCGGCCTCGCCACCTGGGACATGGGCCACCTGGGCGCGGCCATCGTGCGCCACTACTACCAGTCGGTGGAAGATGAACCCCGGAAGCAGCTCCAAACCACCCTGGCCGGGCTGGGCGACCTGGCCGTGGGCGGCGATGCTGAAGGCCGCGCCCTGCGCCCCACCCTCTACGACCTGCTGGCCCAGCGCGCCATCGAGGGCCTGAAAAACCAGGAGCTGTACGTGACGAAGCCCGAGCAGCAGTTCCAGCTGACGGAGCCCAGGCTGTTTGGCCCGGCCGCCGAGTTTGCCGCCCTGCGCCTGCTGGCCCCCGAGGCCGACTCGCTGAACGGGCAGCTGCACGCGCTGCACCTGCTGCAGCGTCTCACCGCCTCGCGCCAGCAACTGGTACCGCAGAACCAGGCCGCGCTGGCCGACGTGGATTTGAGCCGCGTGGATTACCTGCATGGTCTCACCCAAAATTCTGATTTAGCTGCTTACTACGAGCCCGCGCTGGCCCGGATGGCCGAAACCTATAAAGCTCTGCCCATCAGCACGGAGTTTATGGCCCGCCGGGCCGCAGTCGCGCGTGAGGCTGGCGACAACGTGGCCGCCGTGCGGCTGGCGCGGGAGGCCGAGACGCGGTTTCCGAAGTCGCGCGGCGCGGCGCGGGCGCGGCAGCTGCGCGAGGAAATCGAGCAGCCAGCGGTAGCGTTTTCGGCGGCGGATATTGTCATTCCCAACCAGCCCTGGCGGCTGGCGGTGAAGGCCCGCAACATAACCAGCCTGCACGCCTGGGCCTACCGCATTTCGCTGAAGGAATGGGAGGCTTCGGGCCAGTACGACGAGAAAAACCGCACCATGGCCCAGCGCTATGCCCGCGCCCTGCGGGCCACGCCGGCCGCCACCTGGGCCGTGCCGGTGCCCACGCATCCGCAGGACTACAAAGAGCAACCTTTTGCGGCAGCGGGGGCGGCGCTGCCCATCGGTTACTACCTTGTCATCATTAGCAACAAGGCGGAGAAGGCCACGGCGGCGCGGGCCGGGGCGGTGACCAGCTATGGGTTTGTGGGGGCGAGTGAGTTGAGTGCCGTGCGGCGCACCAACCAGACGACCGGTACCACCTCGCTGCTCGTGCTCAACCGCCAGAGCGGCGCGCCGCTGGCCGGCGTCAGCAGCCAGGCGCGGTTCAGCGTATATAACCGGCAACGGCAGCGTGACGACCAGCGACTGGGAGCTGTGGGGCAGACCAGCGCCACGGGCGAAGTGGAAATTCCCGGGCCGAATGGGGCCAACGACGCGCTTGGGCGAGAGCAACTCACCAACGTGCGGCTCTGGCAGGGCCGCGATACCCTGCTGCTGCCCATCAATGACTACTACTTTCCGGGCCGCGACAACCCGATTGAGCAGGCCCAGCGCCACACCTTTCTCTTCACCGACCGCGCCATTTACCGGCCGGGACAGACGCTGTATTTCAAGGGAATTCTGACCGAAACGCAGCGCGCCAAAAGCAGCCTCGTGACCGGCCAGGCTGTGAGCGTGCGGCTGGTGGACGTGAACGGGCAGACCGTGCAGACGCTGCCCTTCACCACGTCCGATTTCGGCAGTTTCAACGGCTCCATCGTGCTGCCCACGAGCCTGCTCAATGGCCAGATGAGCCTGCAAACCGACCACGGCAGCGTCAGCTTCGCGGTGGAAGACTACAAACGGCCCACTTTTCTGGTCACGATGGACTCGGTACCCGGCCGGCCGGAACTGGGCCAGCCGCTGACGCTCACCGGCCACGCCCGCGCTTACGCCGGGCCGGCTACCGACGGCGCCACGGTCAGCTACCACATCACGAGGCGCGAACTGTGGGCGCTGTTCGACTACGGCTACGACGGGCGCGGCTACCACCCCGGCGGCAATCGGGGCACCCAGGAAGTTGCCCACGGCACTACCACTACCGATGCCGAGGGCCGCTTCAGCATCAGCTTCACGCCGCCGCTGGTGCCGGGTGCGCCTAGCGGCCGGCGCGGCTGGGAGCCGGGCTACCTGTTCGAAATAACCGCCGACGTAACTGACGCGGCCGGCGAAACCCGCACCGGCACCCGCAGCTTTCCCATTGGCCGCAACCCGCTCAGCCTGCGCCTGGCCGGCCCCGACCTGGCCGATAAAGCCCAATTGCCCGCCTACACGCTGCTGAGCACCAACGCCACCGGCGAGGCCCTGCCCGCCACCGGCACCCTGCGTTTGCTGGCAATTCGCTACCGGCCCAACCTGCCCGGCGTGCCCGGCCCGGTCCCCGAAACGGTCGCCAACGAAGCCGCGCCCGAGCTGGTCCGCACCCTGGCCTTCGACACCAAACCAAGCCCGACGCTCGATTTGCAGGCCGCGCTGGCGGCCCTGCCCACCGGCCGCTACCGCCTCGAAGCCCTGGCCGCCGAAACCGATACGGCCCGGCTCGATTTCACGCTCTACGACTCGCGGGCGGCCACCGTGCCCTTCGCCACGCCCGACTGGTTTGTGGCCCTAGCCGATACGGTGGCCCCCGGCCAGCCCGCTAGCATTTTGCTGGGCAGTAGCGAAGCCGGCGCGCGCATTCTACTCGAAGTGGAGCGCGAAGGGAAACTGCTGCGGCAGGAGTGGCTCACGCTGAACGCGGGCGAACAGCGCCGCCTCCGCATCGAAAGCGGCCCGGCTACGGCCCTCGGCGCGCTCTACATCCACACCACGCAGGTGCGCGACAACCACCTCTACCGCCACGACGCCACCGTGCAGGTGGCCGAGCAGCCCCAGCCGCTGCGGCTGTCCATCGCCACCTTCCGCGATAAGTTGCGGCCCGGTCAGAAGGAAGCCTGGCGCGTCACCATTCATCAGGCTAACGGCAAAGCTGCTGAGGCCGAGCTGCTGGCCACGCTCTACGACCAAAGCCTGGATATTTTCCGGCCGCTCAGCTTTACGGGGTTGGAACTCGGGCAAGGATATTACCCGGCGCGGTTTGGCTGGGAAGGGGAGTTTGGGGAGGTGAATTCACAAATGCTGACGGGAGCAAGTGATTCGTCAGAGCCTACATCAATCAGTTATCCCGTCCTGAATACGCTGTATGGCGGCAACCCTTTTTTGGCTGTCTTTTTCCAGGCGATGGGCGGCGCGGCACGACCCGGAGTATATGGTTCAAGAGCTTTGCACGGCCGAGTTGCAGGAGTGAATATTAGGGTTAGAGGAAATGCTTCAATGGATATGGCAGCGCCTGCCCCAATGGCTTCGGCAGCAATGGCTGATTCTAAGCAACTCAACGAAGTGGTAGTGGCTGCGGCTGGTCCGACTGCGGCCGGGGCTGCTAAGCCCGCCGCGCCCGACCTCTCCACCGTTCCGGCCCGCGCCGACTTCCGCGAAACGGCTTTCTGGCAGCCGGCGCTGCACACCGATAAGAACGGCGACGTGGTGCTCGAATTCCAGATGCCCGAGGCCGTGACGCGCTGGCAGCTGCTGGCCCTGGCCCACGACAAAGCTCTGCACAGCGGCCAGCTGGCCCGGCAGCTCGTCACCCAAAAGGAAATTCAGATTACGCCCAATGCCCCGCGCTTCCTGCGGCCGGGCGACACGTTCACCTTCCCCGCCAAGTTCTCGAATCTGACCGACCACGCCACCAGCGGCACCGCGCAATTATTCCTGCTCGATGCCGCCACCGGTCAGGACCTCAGTACCCAGCTGCTAAAGGGGCCGGCGCAACAGCCCGTGACCGCCGCCGCCCACCAGAGCATGGCTCTGGGCTGGGAAATTAGCCTGCCGGCTGATTTCGCGCCGGTGGCCGTTACGTATAGAGTAGTTGTTAGCTCTTCGTTGTCAGTTGTTAGTGTAGATGGGAAAAAGGGCAAGGGTAAAAAACGCCTGACAAATGACAACCAACAACTGACAACTACTTTCTCCGACGGCGAGGAAAACACGCTGCCCGTGCTGCCCAACCGCGTGCTCATCACCGAGAGCCTGCCGCTGCCCATCGTGGGGCCCGGCACGCGCGAGTTCGAGTTGAAGAAGCTCACCAGCACCAGCTCGCCCACGCGGCGCAACTACTCGCTCACGCTGGAAATGACGGCCAACCCCGCCTGGTACGCCGTGCAGAGCCTGCCCTACCTTATGGAGTACCCCTACGAGTGCTCCGAGCAGGTGTTCAGCCGCCTCTACGCCAACCTGCTGGCGGCGCAGATTCTCAAGTCCAACCCGCGCTTCAAAGCCGTGCTGGCCGAGTGGACGCGGCAGGCCCAAAACGGCACCGCCGCCCAGCGCAGCGCCCTCGAAAGCAAGCTGGCCCAGAACCAGGAGCTGAAAAACCTGCTGCTCCAGGAAACGCCCTGGGTGCGCGATGCCCAGGGCGAAACCGCCCGCCTGGCCCGCCTCACCGAGCTATTTGACGAAACCCGCCTGCAAGGCGAAACCGCCCGCGCCCTGCGCAAGCTCCAGCTGATGCAGCAGCCCGAGGGCGGCTTCCCGTGGTTCGAGAAAATGCCCGACGACCGGTACATCACCCAGCTCATCGTGGCCGGCTTCGGTAAGCTAAAGCGGCTGGGGGCTTTCGATGCCAGCCAGGATGCCACCGCCCGCGCCCTGCTGCAAAATGCAATCAACTACCTCGATGCCCGGCTGGCCGACGACTACGCCCACTTGCGCCGCGAAAAGGGCGTGAAACTGACCGACGACCACCTCGACGACCTGGCCACGCAGGCCCTCTACGCCCGCAGCTTCTGGCCGCAGCAGCCCGTAGCACCCGCCGCCAAAACGGCCTTCGCCTACTACTGCGGGCAGGCCGCCAAATACTGGGCCGCCCGCACCCGCTACCTGCAGGCGCAGTTGGCCCTGGCCCTGTTCCGCGCCGACGCCAAGGCCCCAGCGGCGGCCGACATCCTGCGTGCCCTGGCCGAAAATGCCCTGCATTCGCCCGAGCTGGGCATGTACTGGAAGGAAGTGCGCGGCGGCTACTACTGGCGCGAGGCACCCACCGAAACCCAGGCCACCCTCATCGAAGCCTTCGCCGAAGTGCGCAACGACCAAAAAGCCGTCGACGAAATGAAGCTCTGGCTGCTGAAGCAGAAGCAGACCCACCACTGGGAAAGCACCCGCGCCACCGCCGATGCCTGCTACGCCCTGCTACTGCGCGGCTCCGACTGGCTCGCGCCCAGCCAACCCCTGCAAATAAGCGTGGGCGGGCAGCCTATCAAACCGGAAGCGGCGCAGGCCGGCACCGGCTACTTCAAAACCAGCTGGGCCGCCGCCGAGGTGCAGCCTGCCCAGGGCAAAGTGGTGGTCACCAAGCCCGAAGCGGGCGTGGCCTGGGGCGCGCTCTATTGGCAGTATTTCGAAGACCTGGATAAGGTGACGGCGGCGGCCGGCAACCCTATCAGCCTGGCGCGCGAGCTGTACCGCGAAACCCGCACGGCCGGCGGCCCGGTGCTGGCAACCCTCACGCCCGGTGCGCCGCTGCGCGTGGGCGACGTGCTGGTGGTGCGCCTGGTGCTGCGCACCGACCGCGCCCTGGAATACGTGCACCTGAAGGACCAGCGCGCCGCCGGCCTGGAGCTCATTGGCCAGACTAGCGGCTACCGCTACCAGAACGGGCTGGGCTACTACGAGAGCCCGCGCGACGCGGCCACCCACTTCTTCCTGGGGGCAGTGCCGCGCGGTACCCACGTATTCGAATACCGCCTGCGGGCCAGCCAGGCCGGCGATTTTTCGGGCGGCCTCAGCCAAGCCCAGTGTTTGTATGCTCCCGAATTTGGAACGCAGTCGGCCGGTGGGCGGTTGGGGGTAGCCAGATAGACTGATAGGATAAAAAAGGCCTCTCGGGGTCGAAAATGGCCATTTTGTGGTTCAAATGCGGGTTGAGCTTGCATTTAACCGGGGCGAGCCTTAGTTTTGTCTTCTGTCGCTATTACATTATCCTTCTATGAAGCATCTAGTTGTCCTGCTTTCGCTGCTGCTGCTGGCCGGCGGCGCGCAGGCCCAAACCGAGAAAACCGTCCCCGTCAGCAAGCTGCCCGGCGAAGAAAATCTGAGCCTGCGCGAACGCGCCGAACGCGACTTTCTAATGCCCGTGCGGCGCAAGAAAATAGTAGCCGAAGCCCCTAAGCCGGCCGCCGAAAACAATACCGCCGCCCCCGAAACCGACGCTTCGGCCCACTTCTCCGAAGCCACCGACGAGGCGGCCCTGGTGCCCGCCCACACCACCCGCAGCTACGAAGCCCGCCACACCGAGGCCATGGCCGCCCGCCGCGCCGCCGCCCGCCGCGAAGAAGCCCGCGCCGAGGCC
>JALYUI010000335.1 GCA_030853845.1 Bacteroidota bacterium
CGCACGAGACGGGCCTTTTCAGGCGCAGCCGAAAAGCGGCCGGGGGCCTTTAGCCGGCGTAGGCGGCGGCGAAGCGCTTGTTCACCTCATCCCAGTTGATGAGGTTGAAGAAGGCCGCGATGTAGTCGGGGCGCTTGTTCTGGTACTTGAGGTAGTAGGCGTGCTCCCACACATCGAGGCCCAGAATGGGGATGCCCTTGCAGCCCGACTCGGGCATCAGCGGGTTGTCCTGGTTCGGGGTCGAGCAGATTTGCACCGAGCCGTCGGTCTGCTTGCACAGCCAGGCCCAGCCCGAGCCAAAGCGCGTGGTGGCAGCCTTGGTGAATTCTTCCTTGAACTTATCGAACGTGCCGAAAGCCGTGGTGATGGCCTCGCCTGCCGCGCCGGTAGCCGGGCCGCCGCCGTTGGGCGACAGGATGGTCCACCACAGCGAGTGGTTGTAGTGTCCGCCGCCGTTGTTGCGCACGGCCACGGGGGCCTTGCCGATGTTGTGCAGGATTTCCTCCAGCGACTGATTTTCCATTTCCGTGCCCGCGATGGCCGCGTTCAGGTTGGTAACGTACGCCTGGTGGTGTTTGGAATGGTGAATTTCCATCGTCTGAGCGTCAAACGTGGGTTCCAGCGCATCATAGCTGTAGGGAAGCTTAGGCAGTTCAAAAGCCATAAGTGAAAAGAGTTTGGAAGAGTGAGGGATGAGAATGGGGTATTGGTAGCAAGTACGAATGAAACTGCTGCCGCGCTCCGATAGTTACGTCCGGGCGAGGCTCATTAGGTCAAAAGTAGATTATTTCCGCTTCACATTGAAAAATTCGCGCATTAATTGCGCGCAGGCTTCGGCCTGGATGCCGCCGCGCAGCTCGGTGCGGCGGTGTAGCAGCTGCCCGTGCCGCCGGAAACCCACTTTGGGCTCGTCGGCCCCAAACACCACGGCGCGCAGCTGGGCCCAGTAGCTGGCCCCGGCGCACATCACGCAGGGCTCGATGGTGACGTAGAGCGTGCAGTCGGCGAGGTACTTGTTGCCGAGGTGGTTGGCAGCGGCCGTCAGGGCCAGCATTTCGGCGTGGGCCGTTACGTCGCGCAGGCGCTCGGTCTGGTTGGAGCCGCGCCCGATAATCTGGTTTTCGAACACGACCACCGCTCCGATGGGGATTTCATCAGCCGCGAGGGCCTTTTCGGCCTCCGCCAGCGCCTGGAGCATGAAGTAGTCGTCGGTCATAGTTTGGGGGCATCTGTCATGGCGAGCGGAGCATTCTGCGCATGAAGCAGAGACAGAGCGCGGCAATGACGGGCTTCAGCTCATTTCGTTACCTTCAATTCAATGGCTCCCATCGTGGCCTGCGCGATGGGCTGCCACTGGGCCTGCTCCTCGGCGGGGGTAATAAAGGTGAACACGAATAGCTGCGTACCGTCGATGGCGTACTGCACGGCCTGATATTTTTTGATGGGCGCCAGCTGGCTGTTGCGCCGCGCATCGGAAAGCGTCGAAACGAATTCGAAATACATGAAATCGCGCCCGTTCACGGTGCGAATATCTTCTTTCAGGAAATCGACCTTGGTGTAGAGACGCTGGATGCTGGCCTTGTAAATCTTGAGCAGCACGCCGTAATCGAAACTTTCGAAGGTGGTGGGGCGCACAGCCACGCTGTAATCGACGCGCCCGCTGGGGTTGGTGAACACGGCCAGCGGCTTGCGCGGCGAGGGGTACTTCACGGCAATGCCGTCGTCGGGCAGGGCCGTGAAACCCTGCGGTACGCCCACCGACAGCATGGAGGCCAGCTTTACGGTAGTGAGCTTGGGCTTGGGGCCGAACGCCGTGAGGCTCAGCAGCAGCAACAGCAGCGAGGGGATTTTCATAGTGGGGCAAGGAATGCAACCAGTGGGAACAGAACACTACAAAAGAACGTCATGCTGAGCGCAGCGAAGCAGCTCTACCGCAATAGTAAATCCTATCGATTGAATTACTACGGCGGTAGATCTGCTTCACTGCGTTCAGCATGACGTT
>JALYUI010000339.1 GCA_030853845.1 Bacteroidota bacterium
GTTGGGGCCGGGGCGGCCGGGCTACGCAACGCCGGCCGCCGCCGCCGGTCCGGCCGGGGCTGAACTGGCTGGGTTCGGCTGCGCGAAAATTTTCGGGTCGTAGAGGGCCTTCACGTCGTCGGGGGCGTCGATGTGCAGCTTGATTTGGTCGAGCAGATTGAGCTTGAGCTGGCGGGCGGCGGCTTTGCGCAGCTTCTTTTCCTCCTTGCTGTCGCCCTGCACGGTGCCTTTGCTTTCGCCCTGGATCCGGCGGTCGTCATCGTAGTCCTGTTTGAATTTGGCGGCCTTTTTGGCCAGGTCGGCCCCCAGGTCGTTCTGATAAGTGGTGGTGAGGGTGGCCACGCGGTCGAGCAGGGTGGGCAGGGTAAGCAGGGTGGCCCCGCTGTATTCGGCGCGGCCCCGGGGCAGGAAGGCGGCCAGGGCCTTGGCGTTAGGCTTCTGGCGGCCGAAAACGTAGGCCGCGTCTACGAGCAGCTCTTTTTTGGCGAAAACCTTGAAGTCGGCCAGCAGCTGGCCAACCACGTCGGTATTGCCCATGCGCACGCCCACGTTCACATCCTGGGTGCCGAGCAGGGCGGCGTAGGCATCGTGGTGGGGTTGCAGGGCGGCCATCATGGCCGTGTACTGGCCGGCCTGGTTCTGGCCGGCCATGCGCGAGAGGTTGCCGGCCATCAGGTCGCGGAAATCTTCGCGGGCCATCTTCTTGGTGTAGAAGGGGTTTTTAAGAAACGGAAGGAACATGAGGGTTGGGGAGAATAAGTGGATGATGCCGGGAAGGTAGCAAATTACCGCCCGTCTGCACCTAGCCGCGCTGCCATTTTCATTGCGCGGCCTTAACCAACGCTGGTAACGGCACTTTTAGTCTTCAACCACCCTCTACCAGCATTGGTAACGTCAGTTTTGGCTCCAAACAGCCGTTACCAACGGTGGTCGGGCAGGTTTTAGGCTTTCAGTGGACCTTACCAACGCTGGTAGAGGAGAATTGAAAGCCAAAACCCGCCCGACCATCGTTGGTCGGGCGGGTTTAAAATGCGGGTATCAAAGAAACTGGCCGAGTGCATTCAGCAAATCTTGTTGAACCAATGCAACCACTTCATCCCTATCCAATGTGTTAAAACGTTTGAAATCAAATAGCGCTTCCTCTGAGTCGGCGGTACCATTTGTCGCTTCAGAGGGCGAGATATAATTCGGTGCCTCTACGTTGCTCCATAGCGTCGCTGGATTGGAATTGATTTCGCCTTCAAAACCTAGCTCGTAAGCAAATACAGGTTCTTTTTCGTCGCCCCGGTATACCGTTAACATCGCTACCGGGCGGTCCTCAAATCCATCGCCCAAATCACCGTAACCTGAACTGTCTACAAATGACAAAGTAGATAGTATATATTCCTTCTGAAGTAGCAAAATACGATGAGCTGGGATTAACACCGTTTCATATACATGCCATAGCAACTGCTTTAGTAGGACTTCGGGATTGGGGTTTGCTTTTTTAAAAAGCAATTTACTCAGCTCTGTTTCAAAATTTTCCATGAATTTGAGTTAGGGCATTAAATTCCATCCAAGGTAACTGCTGATTATTTATCGCGTGGATATAGAGACTCGGTGCGAAGTGCTTAGCCCGCATGAGTATACAATCCCACGCCTATTTACCTCAGCTTTTACCACTACGATGCGGCTATTTCACAAAGCCGCGTTTGAAGTGACGCATCAGAGAGGTTATTCTTGAAATGTAAAAACGCCCGGCGCTGCTTCAGCGCCGGGCGTTTTTACGAAGGACTAGAGTGGTTATTTGCCGCTGGCCCGGGCCTGCCGATATGAATCGACCTGCTGGCGCAGCACCGCCAGCAGCCCGCCGTAGCGCTGCCGCGCTTCCTGGGTATTTTCCAGCCGTTGCAGGCGGGTGCTTATCAGGTCGGAGAAGTCTTCGACGGAGTAAGTACGTTTCGGCGCGGTAGTCACGAGCGGCGCAGTTTAATTGTTCCTGGCAAAGAAGGCAGTGCCTACGTCATATGCGTAGCGCTTTCAAACTTAGGATATAATACGCTAAAAACGAAATAGCGGCCGGGCCGGATTCCAGATGCCCCACGGAATCATGAGCAGCACGAGCAGCAGGCTGATGCCGAAGTAGAGCAGCGCCTTCCGGTGCTTGAGCGTGCTGTCGCTGGTTTTTTTGACGACGACGCGGCCCACCTGCGCCACAATGGCGGCCAGAATCATCACCACCACGTGCTCCATGCCGAAGAAGCGGGTGGTGGGGTCCTTCATCGCTCCGGCTTGCTTCATGGCGTTCAGGCCGTAGGGGCTCAGGCCGAAGTACAGGCCCAGGCCGATGATGACCTGTAGCCACATAAAGCCCGAGTACGCCGCGCTCATGCCGTTGTCGGCGCTCACGAAGGGGCGGCGGCCAGCGTAGCCCACGTAGGCGCGGTACACGGCAATCAGGCCGAAAATGAGCACGAACCAGCGCGACCAGGAGTGCAGCAGGAGTAAGGTTTGGTACATGAGAGGTGAAAGAGGTGAGGAGGTAAAAAGAGTGATTCCGTGCTTAAACGGCCAGTGCCCCAACCAGCCGCTTGCGGTCGCGGTGCACCACGAACATAATAACGAAAAGCGACACGTAGGGCAGTGCGCACCCGAAGCCGAACCAGCGCCAGAACGAGCGGCCGTGGTTATACGCCATAAATGCCGTCATCAGCGGCATGAAAAACAGCGGGGTCAGAATAACAATCAGGGCCTCAATCATTGGATTTAGCAGCGAGCAGATAACCCTGCAAAGCTACGGCCGCATGGCCCATCCCCGCGAGCCCGCTAGCGGCGTTCTGGGGCCGAAGGAGGCCGGGTGTCGGCCGGCGGGGCAGGCTGGCCGGGCCGGCGGCCGGCGCGGAGGTCGGCATCGTCTTCGGTCTTGCGCTCGCGCATGGCCACGAACAGCGCGATAAATACTGAGAAAAACGGCACCACCAACCCCAACCCAAACCAGCGCCAGAACGAGCGACCGTAGTTGTAGGCAATGTACCCGGTGATGGGAGCAAACACCAGCAGAGAAACCGTGAAAATGAGCAGCAGGCGAAGGAAAAACACAGTAATCAATAAAAAAAGCGAAGCGGGAAACGTACCCAAAGCTACGGCGGCAGCCGGCTGCTAGCGCACCTTGCCGCGCTTCACCAAATAAGCATACAGCACTTTCTCGAAGGGCTCGCGCACGTCGACCGGCACGAAATCGATGCGGAGCTGCCCGCAGCGCAGGGCCAGCTCCTGTTCGTAGGCCGTCATGGCGGCGCGGTACTGCTCCTTAATCTGGGAGGGCTGGAGCTTGATTTCGAGGCCGGTTTCCACGTCTTCGAAAATGTAGGGCCGCTCGGCGAAGTCGAAGTCGGCCTCGGTGGCGCGGTCGAGCACATGAAAAAGGAGCACCTCGTGGTGCTGGTGCTTGAGGTGCTGCAAGGCAGCCAGGGCGGCTTCCTGCTCGGCGGCCCCGCGCCCCAGCATGTCGCTGAACACGATGACGAGCGAGCGTTTGGGAATCTGCCGGGCAATGGCATGGATGGTGCCGGCCACGTCGGTGCCCCGGCCCGATTGGGGGGCCGGGGGCCGCTCCAGCAGCTGTTGCAGCGCCAGTAGCAGGGTGTGGCGATGGGTGCTGGTGGAGCGCACCGGCGTTTGCAGCTCAATGGTGTCGGCGAAGGTGACGAGCCCTACCGCATCACGCTGCCGGGTGAGCAGGGTGGTGAGGGCGGCGGCGGCCAGGATGCTGAATTTAAGCTTCTCGTAGCCCGGGGCGGGGTAGTACATGCTCGGGCTCACGTCGAGCAGCAGGTGGGCGCGCAGGTTGGTTTCCTCCTCGTAGCGCTTCACGAAAAGCTTGTCGGTGCGGGCAAAAACCTTCCAGTCGATGTGGCGGGTGCTCTCGCCGGGGTTGTAGAGGCGGTGCTCCGAAAACTCGACCGAAAAGCCGTGGTAGGGCGACTGGTGCAGCCCGGTGATGAAGCCATCGACCAGCTGGCGGGCCAGAAATTCCAGGTTCTCGAAGGAGCGAATGGCGGCGAGGTCGAGGGGCATGGGCGGGAGCGGGGTAATGGCTTTAGAATAGTAAAGAACGGTCATGCTGAGCTTGTCGAAGCATCTCTACCGCAGCAGTAATCCAATCGACTGGGTTTAGTTGGGCAGGCGAGATGCTTCGCTGCTCTCTGCATGACGTTCTTTTATATGCTGCTCCCTCAACAGCCACGCTCGCCCCGGCGTTTGGGTTCGCTGCAACTTTCGTAAGTTAGCTCTTCAAACCAACTGCTCAACTTATTTCCCACCCATACCCCCAACCCATTCCCGTGGACGACCGTCACGACCAGGAAGAAATTTATTCCCAACGCATTAAAGCCGGCAAGCGCACGTACTTCTTCGACGTGAAAGCCACCCGCGGCCAGGATTACTACCTGACCATCACCGAGAGCAAGCGCCGCCAGAATGGCGACGAACCCGTCTCGTACGAAAAGCACAAAATTTTCCTCTACAAGGAAGATTTCCTCAAGTTTGTGGATGCTCTGCAAGATGCCGTCGACTACGTGCGCGAGGAGCTGCTGAGCCCCGAGGAAGTAGCCGAGCTCGACCGTCCGCGCGACTATGACGACCGCGACCAGCCCCGCCGCGAGCTCGACCGCCCTGCCTTCGACCCCAATCGGGCTGATGATAATTACTAGTGCACAATGGTTAATGATTAACGGTTAGCGGTTAATTTTTTGGCCACGCAAAACGGCGCAATCGGACTTTCGTCTGGTTGCGCCGTTTTGCGTGGTTGCAGGCCGTACCTTTGCGCCCGAATTGTGCCAACTCATAATTCATAATTTCTAACTCATAATTCAACCCAATGGGCCTCCGCTGCGGTATCGTCGGCTTGCCGAACGTCGGTAAATCCACCCTTTTCAACGCACTCTCGAACGCCAAAGCCGAATCGGCCAACTACCCGTTCTGCACCATCGAGCCCAACGTGGGCGTCATCACCGTGCCCGACGAGCGGCTGCAGATTCTGGAGGCGCTGGTAAACCCCAAGCGCGTGCTGCCCACCATCATCGAGTTTGTCGACATTGCCGGCCTCGTGAAGGGGGCCAGCAAGGGCGAGGGCCTGGGCAATAAATTTCTGGCCAACATCCGCGAAGTCGATGCCATCATCCACGTGGTGCGCTGCTTCGACGACCCCAACATCGTGCACGTCGCCGGCGGCGTCGACCCGGTGTTCGACAAGGACGTGATTGATACCGAGCTACAGCTGAAAGACCTGGAAAGCGTCGATAAGAAGCTGGTGAAATCGGAGCGCAGCGCCAAAGCCGGCGATGCCGTGGCCAAGAAGGAAGTGGTGGTGCTCCAGAAATTCAAGGCGGCCCTCGAAGGCGGCGAAAATGCCCGCGCCGTCACTGCCACGGCCGACGAACTCGAAGCCATTGCCGACCTGCAGCTGCTCACCGTGAAGCCCGTGATTTACGTGGCCAACGTGGATGAGGCCAGCATTGCCAGCAATGGCAACCACCACGTAGCGGCCCTGCGCGAGCACGTGAAAGCCGAGGGTGCCCAGGTGGTGCTGGTGTCGGCCGCCATCGAAGAGCAGATTGCCGACATGGAAGACCCCGAGGAAAAAGAAATGTTCCTGGGCGAATACGGCCTGACGGAGTCGGGCCTGAACAAGCTCATCCGGGCCAGCTACGAGCTGCTGAACCTGATTACCTACTTCACTGCCGGCGTGCAGGAAGTGCGCGCCTGGACTATCCACCGCGGCGATAAAGCCCCCGCCGCCGCCGGTGTTATCCACTCCGATTTCGAAAAGGGCTTCATCCGCGCCGAAGTTATCAAGCTGCCCGATTATCAGGAGTATAAGACCGAGGTAAAAATCAAGGAAGCCGGCAAAATGGCCGTCGAAGGCAAGGAGTACGTGGTGCAGGACGGCGACATCATGCACTTCCGCTTCAACGTCTGAGACCACAGATTGAACGGATTTCAACCGATTGAACAGATTTTTTGTGGGTCCTCTTCTAACGAATTCCTTTCGCTTGACAGAACAAAAAATGGCCGCTCATCTGAGCGGCCATTTTTTGTTCGAATAACTTCAATGAGAAGGAGCGAACCCACAAAAAATCTGTTCAATCGGTTGAAATCCGTTCAATCTGTGGTCTCATTCGTAGAACTTCCGCAACTTTTTCAGCGTGCGCAGCACCACCCAGTCGCCTAATTTGGGCAGGGTGCTGTGGACGAGCACAATGATGCGGCCCAGCAACGAGATGACGGTGCGCCGCTTCCGCTTCTGGATGTGGCGCACGATGATGGCGGCCACCTCGGCCTGCGACTTTTGCCAGCGGGGCGGGCGGTGGGCGATGGGCACGGGCTGGCCGGCGGCATCGAGCACGCGCTTTTCAGGGTCGTTCTGGGTGAAGCCGATGTGGACCACGCCGAAGTGCAGGCCGGTTTCGGCCAGCTCCAGGCGCAGGGTGTGGGCCAGGTTCGACACGGCCGCCTTACCGGCGCAGTAGGTCGAGCCGCTGGGCATGCCGTTCAGGGCCGAGATGCTGGAGATGAACGTAACGCTGCCCCGGCTGGTGATAAGGTGCGGCAGGGCAGCTTTAAGCGGGTACACCGAGCCGTACACGTTGCTGTCGAGCACCTGGCGGAACACTTCGGGCTGCATGTCGGCGAAGTAGGCGCGCTGCGAGATGCTGGCGTTGGTGACCAGCACATCGAGTCGGCCGAAGTGCGAAATGGCCACTGCAACGAGCCGTTCGCAGGCGGCGTAGTCGGTCACATCGGCCACGCAGGCGGCCACGGCGTGGCCGGCGGCCGCCAGCTGCTGGCGGGTATGCTCCAGGCGCTCGGGCTGGCGGCCGTTGAGGACGACGGCGGCCCCGGCTTCGCAGAGCAGGCGGGCGGTTTCGCGGCCAATGCCCGACTCCGACCCCGTAACTATGGCCACATGGCCGGCAAATGGTCCCGGCCGGGCCGGGGTAGGAGGGGAGGACAAGGGTTTCGGAGGAAAATAACAGTAACGGCGCAAACGGCGGTGACGGATTGGCGCGCTGCCAAAAAAAGTGCCGGCTATGGCTGTCAGGCCAACGTTTAATCAAACATAGGCATGCGCCCGGAACCAGGCGAAGGCTTCGGCCGCTGCTTCGTCAATCGAAGTCTGGAGCAGGCCCAGCTCGGCGCGGGCCTTGGCAGGGCTGAAGTAGTGGCCGTCGTTGGCTACGGCCGCCATCGCCGCGTTCAATTGCGCCGGACGGCCCCGCAGGTGGCCCAGCTGCTCACTCAGCGCGCCGTAAAGCCGGGCCAGGCCGGCCGGGATGGGCCAGCGCGGCGCGGGCACGCCCAGCACGGCCGCCAGCCGGACGAAGGCTTCGCGGTAGCTCAGGTTCTCGTTGCCCAGAATGTAGGATTCGCCCACCCGGCCCATCGTGAGGGCGTTGACGGTGGCGGTGGCCACATCGCGCACATGCACGTAGTTTTTACCGCCGGACGGGTAGCCGGGCAGGCGGCGGCGGTGCAGCTCCAGCAGCAGCGCGTTGGAAGTGGGCTTGGCATCATCGGGGCCGAGCATGAAGGTGGGATGCACCAGCACGGCGGGCAGCTGCTCTTCGGCCACCGCCCGCAAAACCCGGTCGGTAGCGGCGCGCTTGCTGTCCATGTAGTCGAGGCCGTAGCGGCGGCCGGCGTAGGGGCGGGTTTCATCGCCGGGATTTGCTTTGGGGCCAAAGCCGAAAACATTGGCTGTGCCCACGTACACCAGCCGTTCCACGCCCGCCTGCCGGGCCAGGGCCAGCACGTTTTCGGTGCCGCCCAGGTTGGCGGCCCACACGGCCGGGTTGCGGGCCGGGCTCACGCTCGCCAGCGCGGCGGCGTGAATGATGGCCGCACAGCCGTCGGCTGCGCCGGCCAGCTGGTCGAAACGGGTAATATCGGCGAAATGGTAGCTGATGCCCGCGTCGGCCGCGTCGAAAGGCGTGGGGGTGCCGGGCCGCAGCAGGGCGCGTACCGGCACGTCCCGGTGGCGCAGCTCGGCCACGAGGTGTCGGCCCAGGAAACCGTTGGCCCCGGTGACGAGTACCGACCCTGGCATCAGTGGTAATTGAGCATGGCCTTATAGGTGCGGGCAATGCGCGGCGGCTCCACCTTGAGGAAAAACAGGGCGAAGGCCGTCAGATTGGCCACTTGCACGCGCAGCCAGGAGTTGGTTTCGTACTTGCGGGCCGATACCGTAACGGCGTGCGGGGCAATGAAAAAACGCGCCACCCGCCGGATGCGCTGAATAATCTCGAAATCCTCCATAATCACGAACCGCTCGTTGAAGCCGCCCAGCCGCTCAAACAGTCCTCGCGTCACAAATAAAGTCTGGTCGCCGCCCCGGCTCATAATGCCCTCGAAGCGTGTGCCGTAACTGTTGATGCGCAGCAGCGGGTGGCTCGAATCGAAGCGAAAGCGGTAGCAGCCGGCCTCGTAGCCCCGGGCCACGGCCCCGGCAATAGTAGCCACAAAATCGGGGTGCAGGCCCACATCGGCGTGCACGAAGTAGAGCATTTCGCCGGTGGCATGGGCGGCCCCGTGGTTCATCTGGGCGGCGCGGCCGGGCTGGGGTGCGGGCAGCACCGTGGCTCCGGCCTGGCGGGCCACTTCGGCGGTGCCGTCGGGGCTTTGCGCATCCACTACCAGCACTTCGGCCTGCGGGGCATAGCGGCGCAGCTCGGCTACGAGGCGACCAATATTGGCGGCCTCGTTATAGGTAGGGATGATAACGCTAAGATTCATGCTGGGGAAACAGATACGCAAATGCCGTGCTTTTTGGTTGCTGGCCCGCTTTTCGCGCTTGCCGCGCCGGCCGGCGGGCAAACCAGCCATTCCGGCCGACCTTTACGCCGGTGCAAGTTAGCCCCGCCTTTTCGCCATGCAGTTGCTCTTGAGTTTTCCTGCTTCGTCCGGCGCTCCGCTGCGGTTGCGCTGGCTGCTGGTGCTGGCCGGGCTGCCCCTGGCGGCCCGCGCCCAAACCCCGCGCCCGGCCCCCATCGAAACCCGGCGTTACGCCATCGAGGTAGCCGGCCTGCGCGTGGGCACCATGACGGCCACCCGCCAGCCCCAGCCCGGCTCCGACGAAGTGGTATTCACCTGCACCAGCGACGTGAAGGTGACCATTCTCTTCTACCATCTCAAAGTCTACTACCAGGTAATAAACCGCGTAAAAGGCGGCCAGCTGCTGCTGTCTACCGTCGAGGCGCACACCAACCAGGGTAATTTCAGCTCGCGCACCGAGTGGAAGGGCGACCACTACGACATCCGCGCCGACCAGTACAAGTATCAGCATCAGGCCACCGAAAAGCAGCCCATCACCTACACCGTAACGGATATGTTTTTTGGCGAGCCCCAAAATCGCCCCCGTGCCTATGCTGAGTATTTCGGCGACTTTTTCGGCGTGAATAAAACGGCCGCCGGTACCTATCGTGCCACCCGCGACGGCCGCGAAGACGAATACCAGTACGCCAACGGCCAGCTGGTGACGCTGATTAAGAAGAACCCGATTAAGAATTTTATTATTCGCTACGTGCCGTAAGTTGTAGCGTGGACTCTGCGAGTCCGCGCGTGGGAAACCTGCGCCGGCCATTCTCACGCGCGGACTCACAGAGCCCACGCTACATACAAACGGCCCGCTGCATCCTCTACAGCGGGCCGTTTCATTGAAAAGCAAAGATTATTTCCCCACTACCTTATACAGTGTGCCTTTCGGCAGCCGGTCGGTGAGCTGCATGCCGTTGAGAATGGCCATTTCGTTGCTGCGTTTCGACGGCACGCCGGCCGAGGCCAGGGCCGAAGCCAGCGTTTGGGTACCGGTGGCCGTGCGAATGTGCACGTGCTCGGGCTTGCGATTCAGCTTATCGGCCTCCGTGAGGCGGGCGTAGCCTTGGGCGGCCCGCTGAAACTGCGGCGCATAGGTACTGAACGAAGCCGGCTCGGCCAACCCGACGAAGGCAAAAATGCCGTTGCCATCCTGAATAAGCTGGGCCAGCACATGGGCCGGGGTGCTCTGCTGGTCCTGGGCCTGCTGGTCACCTTCAAACACCAGGGCCGGAAAGCCGTTGATGGTGGTTTTTTGGGCGTTGGCCGACGCTAAGCCGATGGCTTTGGCCAGCGACTGACCAGCTTCTTCGAGCGAGCTGCCCGGAGCCCCCAGGAACACCAGCAGCGCCTTGCCATTAGGTTCCTGCATCTGAAATTTGTCGGGCGAGTTCTCCGATTTCCAGCCTGTTGGGATGGGAAAGCGGAATTTAAGGTCGGGGTGGTAGAACATGCTGTTTTCCACGAAGCCCTGGCGCGGGTCTTCGCCAAAGGTGAGGCCCTCGATGGAGCGCAGGTAGGTGTCGCGGTTCACTAGGTAGGTTTTGCGGCCGGCGGCCTGCTTGGCCTGGGCAGCCAGTTGCTTCACGCGGGTGTAGCGGTCGGCCGAGTTGGGGTGGGTGCTGAGGAAGGTGGGAATGCTGCTGCCGCTCTGCTCCTCGGTGCGTTGCAGAGTCTGGAAGAAATCGGCCATGTAGCTGGCATCGTAGCCTATTTTGGTCGAATACTTCACGCCCAGGCCGTCGGCCTCGTTCTCGTCGTTGCGGCTGTATTTGAGCATGCCCAGGCCCACCACCTGCTGGGCCACCCCACCCACGGACTGCATAATGCGCGGGGCCAGCACCGAGCCCAGCAGCATGCCCAAGCCGGCAATGGTACTGCGCGTTTGCTGCTTCTTGCCATGCTGGGCGGTGATGTGGCCGAGCTCGTGCCCGAGTACGCCCGAAAACTGCGCCTCGTTATTGAAGTAGGCCATAATGCCGCGCGTGAAGTACACGTGGCCGTCGGGCGTGGCAAAAGCGTTGATAATGGGCGAATCGACGATGGTGAAGCCATAGTCGCCGGGGCGGTCCGAAATGGCCGTCATGGCCTTGCCGCGGGCGGAAATGAGAGCCTGGAGCTTGGCGTCGTTATAGAGGCCGAACTGGGCAATCACGGCCGGGTCGGGCTTGGCACCTTGCAGCGGGCGGCCAGCCGGCGTGGCCGGGCCAGCGGGCACGGCGGCCGCCCAGTTGGTGATGCCCGACGAGCCGGCCAGGGGGGCCAGCAGACCCACGAGGGCGGCAGCGCGCAGGCTACGGAGAAGTAAATAGTTCATAAGTCAAAAAAGAAGGTGGCCGGAGCCAGTGAAGGGGCAGGAATGCGCTAGCAACGGCGGCCGGCGCACTACGGTTGCGCTAAGCCGGGCGGGGCTAATCTGGCCCGGGAATGCCATTTCCCTGCCAAATCAAATCCGCCGGCCCGATATTCACCCGAAATACACGCGGCGGCGGCAAACCTTGCCACCTGACTTCCGGCTTTTACTCCCGTTTTTTAATGTCCGTTTTTCGCACTGCTTTCCTGGCGTTTCCAACTACACTGCTGCTTATGGCGTGCAGCCGCCAGCCCAAGGCCAGCTCGGCCGCCCACTTCGCCGCCACCCCGCCCGTTATCGACGGCCAGGCATCGGAATGGTCCGACTCGCTGCGCTACGACCTCAAAACCAAACTCCAATACCAGGTGCTCAACGACCAGCGCATGGTGTACGTGCGCCTAAAAGCGGCCGACCCCGTGGCGCAGGCCAAGATTATTCGCCTCGGCCTGGTAGTGTGGCTCGACACGACCGGCCGCAACCAGCACCAGTTTGGCGTGCGCTACCCCATGGGCGGCAGCCTGGCCGGCCGGGGTCCGCGCGCCGGCGCGGAGGGCGAAAATGAGCAAGCCGACGATGCCAGCGCCGCGCCCACCGACCGCCGGGCCAACCGTCGCGCCCGCATGAGCCTGGCCCTGGCCGGCATGCGCGAAATGGAGCTGCTCAACTACAAGGGCAGCAAGGAGCCTACCCTCACCGATGCACAGTCGCAGCTCGGGGTGAAAGCCGCCATTGCGATGGATGCGCAGGAAGATTTAGTGTATGAGCTGGCCGTGCCTCTGCGGCTGCTCTACCACAAGCTGCCCGCGCTCAGCAGTGGAAAGGTGGCCGTAGTCGGCATCACACTGGCCGGCGGGCAGCTTGCGCCGACGCGAGCAACCCAGGCCCCTAGCGAGTACGATACGCGGGGCGCGGGCGGCATGGGTGGCGGCGGCCGGGGCGGCTACGGCGGTGGCGGTGGCCGGGGC
>JALYUI010000769.1 GCA_030853845.1 Bacteroidota bacterium
GCGGACTCGCAGCGTCCACGCTACATCTCCACCTACTCCGAAACCGCTCTAAAGCCGATTCCAGGTCTGTGTATAGGTGAGAACGATTAGGGTGCGACCCCGCACCCTACGGTGTTTTCGCCAACCACTTTGCGACGAGTGTGCCAGCCGGGTGCCAGCAGTGCGACGGGGCGTGCTGCGTTTTGCTTCCGGGGGCAATTCACCGTAGCTTTCTACCAGCTTTTTCTGGCCCCGCCCCAGGTCACTGGTCGTTGGGTTCGCCAGCCGGATGGCATAACATTTCAACCCGTTTCTTTTTCCGTTCCTTTCTGATGACCTACTTCCACCCCCATGCTCGCCCGACTGGCCGGCAAAGCCGTTTTTCTGCCACTTTGGGCAATCAGCTCACGCGGTTGCTTGTCCTGCTCGGGGGGCTGCTGGTTGGTTTTGCCGCCGTGCCGCCGGTGCGGGCCCAAACCCTGGGGGCCGGGGCGGGCCACACGCTGTGGCTGCAACCCGGCGGTGCCCTCTACGCCTGGGGAAATAATTACCAGGGCCGCCTCGGCGACGGCTCGACGGTGAGGCGCGGGGCTCCGGTGCGCCTGGGCACGGCCACCTCGTGGCAGGCCCTGGCGGCCGGGGTCTCGTTCAGCATGGCCCTGCGCACCGATGGCACCCTCTGGACCTGGGGCGACAACAGCAACGGCCAAATCGGCGATGGCACCACCACTACGCGCACCTCGCCCGGGCAGCTCGGCACGGCCCAGTGGCAAAAGCTTGCCGCCGGCAGCTTCCACGCCGTTGCCATTCGCACCGATGGCAGCCTGTGGGGCTGGGGGAACAATGCCGACGGGCAGCTCGGCGATGGCACCGTGACCCAGCGGCTGGTGCCCACGCAGGTGGGTACGGCCACTGCCTGGCAGAGCGTGGCGGCCGGCAACACGCACAGCGTCGCCATTCGCACCGATGGCACGCTCTGGGCCTGGGGCAACAACAGCAACGGGCAGCTCGGCGATGGCACCACCACCCCGCGGCTGGTACCCACGCAGGTAGGTACGGCCACCACCTGGCAGCGGGTGGCGGCAGGGGCGGGGTACACCCTGGCCATCCGCACCGATGGCACACTCTGGGCCTGGGGCCGAAACGGCAACGGCCAGCTCGGCGATGGCACCACTACCCAGCGGCTCAGCCCCGTGCAGATTGGCACGGCCACCACCTGGCAGCGGGTAACGGCCGGCGACTCCCACGCCGCTGCTATTCGCACCGATGGCTCGCTGTGGAGCTGGGGCGGCAATTCCTACGGGGCGCTGGGAACCGGCAGCACGACGTTCAGCATTGCCCCCGCGCAGGTAGCGCCGGGTACGAGCTGGCAGGAGGTAGCCGCCGGGGGCGACCACACGGTGGCCATCCAGGCCAATGGCACGGTCTGGGCCTGGGGGCTGAACAGCTTCGGGCAGGTGGGCAGCGCGGCGCTGCTGACGTATACCCAGCCCTCCCCGATTCAGATTGGCACGGCTACCACCTGGCAAACCCCAAGCGTGGGCGGCTCGCACTCGCTGGCCCTGCGCACCAATGGCACCCTCTGGGCCTGGGGCGACAACAGCAGCGGCCAGCTCGGCGACGGCACCACCACCCAGCGCCCGCTGCCCACGCAGGTGGGTACGGCCACCTGGCAGAGTGTAGCAGCCGCCAAGCAACACACCGTGGCCCTGCGCACCGATGGCACCCTGTGGACCTGGGGTAATAATTTCTATGGCCAATTGGGCGATGGCACGACCACCGGCAACCCTGCCCCGCGCCAGGTGGGCAGCAGCACGTGGCGAAGTATCGCGGCGGCGGAATACTTCACCGTGGCCGTGCGCGCCGATGGCACGCTCTGGGCGTGGGGCAACAATCGGTACGGGGCGCTGGGCGACGGTACCACTACCCAACGCCTCGTGCCAACCCAAATCGGAACAGCCACCAGCTGGCAAAGCGTTTCGGCCGGGGGCAATGGGGCCTCGGTGACCCACACCCTGGCCGTGCGCACCGATGGCACCTTGTGGGGGTGGGGCGACAACGCCTACGGCGAGCTCGGCAACGGCACCCAAGCCTCGCAGCTCAGCCCCGTGCAGATTGGCACCCTCACCACCTGGCAGCGCGCTTCGGCCAGCGACCTGCACTCGGCCGCTATTCGCACCAATGGCACGCTCTGGACCTGGGGAGCCAATTTCAACGGTGAAATTGGCGACGGCACCACTGCTTTCCGGTCGTCGCCCGTGCAGGTGGCGGCCGGCTCGACCTGGCAAAGCGTGAGCGCCGCGCAATATGCCACGCTGGGTATCCGCACCGATGGCTCGCTCTGGTCGTGGGGCAACAGCGACGTTGGCCAGCTCGGCGACGGCACGTTTACGCAACGCCCCAGCCCGCTCCGGATTGGGGGTGCTGCCACCTGGCTGGCGTTGGCGGCGTACTATCATTGCCTGGCCGTGCGCGCCGACGGGACCCTCTGGGCCTGGGGCTCCAACGGCAATGAGCAGCTGGCCCAGCCCACAACCACGGGGGTGCCGCTGCTCGTAGTTGGCCTGAACGGCCCGACGGCGGTTGCGGAGAAAGCCGCCGATAACAGCCGGCTACTGCTGGTGCCCAACCCCGCCCACGAGCAGGTGCAGCTGCCCGGCCTCGATGGCCGGGCCGCGCTTCGCCTCTTCGATACCCTGGGCCGCCTCGTCCGGACGGGCACCGGCGCGAATATGCGGCTACTGGGCCTGCCGGCGGGCTGCTACCTGCTCGAAGCGACCACGCCCGGGCAGGCCCGGCGCACGGCCCCGCTGGTGGTGGAGTAAGATTATCCGCCTCAGGAAGCCGGGAGCGGGGATATTTTCGCCCCCGGCCGGCGGTTTGCAACTCCCGTCGTGGCGAGTATTGTGGCAACGCCAATGCGCGGCGGCATTGGGGCGCAAGGCTGTGCCGGGGCCGCGCCCGCCGCCAGCTGGTGTGGCCGCCAGACCCCGGCATCGGCAAGCCGCCGGGAAACGAAAAACGCCCTCACCGCTGCCGGCGGCTCTCCCGGCCCGCGCCGCCCCAACGTTTTGCGGCCGGCAGCAGTATCTTTTGCCGCGCCCGCAGCTGTTGCGGCGACGCATGTTCTCTCACCCCCCCAACTTTCTTTCGTTATGGTCACCCAAGCCGAATTTGAAGCCGCCAGCCAACGCTCGCTGCAAATGCCCACCAAGCCCAGCAATATGGTGCTACTCCAGCTCTACGCCCTCTACAAGCAGGGCACCGACGGCGATGCCGGCGCCGACCGCCCCGGCGGGTTCGACTTCAAAGCCATTGCCAAGTACGATGCCTGGAATGGCCTGCGCGGCACCAGCAAGGACGCCGCCCGCCAGCAGTACGTGGAGCTGGTGAACGGGCTGGTGGGTTAATGTAGGGCAGGAGGGTAGGAGGGTATGGGGGTAGGAGGGGACGGTGAAAAACTGGCCACCTCCTACCCCCATACCCTCCTACCCCCTTACCCTCAAAAAAATATGGAAATATCGCGCAAAAAGCCGCCGTACCCCATTGCCCCGGAGCTGCGGGAATACCTGCGCACCTACGACCGCGAAATCGAGCTGCCCTTGGCTTACGCCGACCTGCTGCAGTTCACCGGCTCGTTTCCGCTGCTCGACCGCACGGGGAAGGATACGCTTTGGAAAACCGTGTTTTACGAGCCGCAGACGCTGCGTGAGCTTAGCCAGGGCCTGACGGAGGTGTATGCACTGCTGAAAACGGCCGGCGACCTGAGCTTCACCGAGCACCTCATTGCCGACCGGGTGGACTACTGCGAGTTCGGCAACTCCAAGCCGTTCCGGGTGCGCATCGTGAACCAGCTCAACGACAACTACGACTACTTTTATGTGAAGCAGGCCGACGCCTCGCGCCTGTTTGGGCTGGAGCTGGAGCACCTGCTCTCGCCCAACTCGCTCACGTTTCTGGTGAGCGGCGATACGCTCATCGAGGAGCACATTGTGGGCATTCCCGGCGATGATTTCATTCGCAATCACCTGAATCAGCCGCAGCTCAACCAGGTGCGCATTGCCAAGGAGTTCGTTAAGTTCAACGAGCGCTGCTTCGTGCGCCTGCTCGGCGACATGCGTGCCTACAACTACGTCATCGCCGTGACGCCCGACTTCGAGGACGAGCAGTACCGGGTGCGGGCCATCGACTTCGACCAGCAGAGCTACGAGGGCCGCCGGGCCATGTACCTGCCCCAGTTTTTCAAGGACAACGCCCCCGTGGTGGCCATGTGCGCCCGCCACATCAAGCCCGCCGTGCTGCGCCAGTACCAGACCGAGGAGCGCGCCCTGATGGCCCGCCGCGCCCACGCCGAGCGCGACCGCCTGCGCGACCTGCTGGCCGCCATGCGCCACCACGAGCTGGCCCCGCCCGAAAAGGTCGAGCAGCTCAAGGCCGAGCTCAACCGCTACCACCACACCAGCACCTTCGACGGCTGCGCCTCGATGGGCGACGTGGTGCGCCAGCACCTGTGGGTGATGCTGCGCGGGGTGCGGGTGGGCGGGTAGGCGGGCGTTAAGTAGTGGTGCAGCAGTAACCGAATAAAACAGCATGACGGCCTGCTTTGCTACGATTACCTATGAGTGGCTACTTAAAAAAAGAACGTCATGCTGCGCTGCGCGCGGCATGACGTTCCTGATTCGGGCGTAGCGGCCCGGCCGGGCGTGGGCGGGCGGCGCTAGTTGGGCAGGGTGTCCTTATGAGTTTCGATGAGCGTGACCAGGGCCGCGGCTTCGGTGTTGGTCTGCTTCGCCATTTCGAGCTTGAATTCGAGCACGATTTTATCGTCGCCGCCGTGGGTTTCGCTCTGGCTCACCAGCTGGTTGCGGCGGCGCAGGTAGCTGGCCATCTCGTTTTCGGCGTCGCGCTTTTCCTTGCCTTCGGGCAGGGTCGTCAGGTCAGTTTGCACGGTGGCGAGCTTGGTGTTGAGGCGCGTGATTTCGGCCTTGCGGGCGGCGGGGTCGGCGTAAGTCTGCAACTCGAAGGCCAGGGCGCTGGTTTCGGCGGCGGCTTCGTCGCGGCGCAGGCGGAGGGGCACGAGGGCAGCGTCGCAGTCGGCCTTGGTTTCGAGGGCGGCAATGGAGTAGGTTCCGGCCATAACGGGAAAGTGGGGGTTGGTGAGGCAGCAAGGTAGATAAATTTTGCTAACCGGAAAATTCGTCGGCCGATTTTGCCAGTTCATCGGCCAATACCTGGGCTTCGGCCCGCAGGCCGGCCAGCCGGGCGCGCAGCAGCGCGGTGGGCACGGGGCCGCTG
>JALYUI010000771.1 GCA_030853845.1 Bacteroidota bacterium
GCGGACTCGCAGAGTCCACGCTACAATCGGCAGACGGGCAACTTCCCCGCACATGTCGGCAATTTTTTGTAAATCGAAATCCACCTTCTTATCTTTTTACTCCTTTTTTCATGGCTATGAATTCTCAATCACTCCTGCATCACGCCCGACGCTGGACCCCGGTGGTGGCGCTGGCGCTGACCGCGTGCGCGGCCAAACCCAAGGCCGTGGTGACGGCTCCCGCCCCGCCGCCGGCCCCGATGGCGAGTGCGCCGGCCGCGCCGGTGTTTTAGATTCCGGTGGAGTATTACACCCGGCCCAATGGGCTGCGGGTGGTGCTCTCGCCCGACCCTACGGCCCCTACGGCCACGGTGGCGGCATATTACCGGGTGGGTTTCCGCACCGAGCCGCGCAACCGCACGGGCTTCGCGCACCTGTTCGAGCACCTCATGTTTCAGGGCTCGCAGAACCTGGGTAAGGCCGAGTTTATTCAGCTGATTCAGAAGAACGGCGGAGCGCTGAATGGCTCGACGCGCTTCGACTTCACCAACTACTGCGAGGTGGTGCCCAGCAACAAGCTCGAAACCATTCTGTGGGCCGAGGCCGACCGGATGCGCGGGTTGATGCCCTGACGATGGAGCAGGTGCAAAACTTCTACAACACGCAGTACGGGGCGCAACGCACTGCCGTGTACGTAGCCGGCCGGGTCGACGCGCCGGCCCTGCGCCAGGCTATCACGATGGCCTGGCAGAACCTGCCCGCCGGCCCCGCCCCGCTCATTGCCGTGGCTCAACCCCTCACCAAGGCCGATTTATTGACCCAGGACCGGCCCAGCGCGCCGCAGTCGACGCTGGTGGTTGGGCTGCCCGTGGCCGACCCCACCAATCCCGACTACATCCGCCTGCGGGTGATGAACTCGCTGCTGGGCGGCTCGTTCGGCTCGCGCATTACGCGCAACATCCGCGAAGCCAAGGGGCTACACCTACTCGCCCTACAGCTACACCGAAACCCACTACCATGCGGGGGCCTGGAGCCAGAATGCCGACGTGACCACGGCCGACACCTACAACTCGCTGCACGAAATCATGAAGGAAATCGAGCGGCTCCAGCAAACGCCGCCTTCGGCCGAGGAGCTACAAGGCATTCAGAACTTCGAGAGCGGCATGTTCGTGCTGCGCAACTCCAACGGCATCATCGGGCAGCTCAACAACCTCGATTTGCAGGGACTGCCCGAAACCTTTCTCACCGAGCAGGTGAAGAACATCAACGCCGTGACGCCCGCCCAGGTGAGCGCCACCGCCCGCCAGTACATCCGCCCCGAGGCCATGACGGTATTGGTAGTGGTAGTGGGCGACCATAAGGTGATTGTACCCCAGCTGAAGAAGTTTCAGGCGGAGCGGAAGAAAGCGTTGTAGGGCGGAGAACGTCATACAGAGCGCAGCGAAGCATCTTCTTTACCGCAGTCACTAAATCAATCGTCACAACGGCATTGATTAGTGGTGGCACGCGAGATGCTTCGCTGCGCTCTGCATGACGTTCTTTTTTCTGAATATCCTCCCCATCAACCTCCTCCCCCATCCCTCAAAGCGCGGCGGCCCGATTACCTTTACGAGCTCTGCCTGCCGTCGCCCCGCATGAAACTGACCCGTCTCTTCTTCGGCCTGTGCCTGGCCGCGCTGCTCTCTACCTGCGCCCGGCACCCCCGGCCCACGCGGCTGGAGATTTTCGACGTGGTTATCAACCACGTCACGCTGGTGGACGTGCGCACGGGGCAACTCACCCCCAACCAAGTGGTGGCCATTGCGAAGGGCAAGATTGTGGAGGTACAGGAGGCCGACAAGGACAGCTACGCCGCCAAGCAGTACGTGAACGGCAACGGCCGCTACCTCATTCCGGGCCTCTGGGACATGCACGTGCACTTTAGGGGCGGCGACAGCCTGGCGGCGGCCAACAAGAAAAGTCTGACCCTGTATCTGGCCCACGGCATCACGACGGTGCGCGACGCGGGCGGCGACCTCACACCCCAGATTTTTGCCTGGCGCAAGGAGATGGAGGCCGGCCGCCTGCTGCCCGACCAGGCGGTGGCCGTGTCGGGCGGTAAAATCGCGCGCGTCGGCCCCGAAAACCAGGAGCATTACCAGGCCCGCCAAACGCTGGACGGCACCGGCCGCTTCCTCATGCCCGGCCTATGGGATATGCACGTGCACTTTCGGGGGGGCGACAGCCTGGCGGCAGCCAATAAGAAGAGCCTCACGCTGTACCTGGCCCACGGCATCACCACGGTGCGCGAATGCGGCGGCGACCTCACGCCCACCATTTTTAAGTGGCGCAAGGAAGAAGCGGCTGGCACGCTGGCCGGCCCGCGCATCTTTACCTCGGGCCCCAAAATCGACGGCCCCGGCGCTACCTGGCCCGGCTCGCTCGAAGTGGTGACGCCCGCCGATGTGAGCCGCGCCCTCGACTCGCTGCAAAAGATGAAGGTGGATTTCGT
>JALYUI010000382.1 GCA_030853845.1 Bacteroidota bacterium
GATTCCGTGCTTCAGCACCAGGCACGCTTCGAGCAGGCGGCCCTGAACCTGGAGCGCTGGCGGTGGGAAGCGGTGCTCGCCGCGCCCGAATACGTGCTCATCAACATCCCCGCCTACGAGCTGCAAGTGGTGGCCCACGACTCGGTGCGGCGCCGCTACCGCGTGGTGGTGGGTGCCCCCCCGCACCCCGACGCCGACGCTGAGCAGCCGCATCAGCCACTTCACCCTGGCCCCGGACTGGCACGTGCCCCACTCCATTGCCACCCGGGAAATGCTGCCGCACCTGCGCAAGGATGCCGGCTACCTGGCCCGCAACAACTACGCCCTTTATGACGACCGGGGCCGCCTGCTGGACGCTACGAAAATCAACTGGATGGTGGTGACGGCGCAACGCTTTCCCTACACCATTCGGCAGTCGGCGGGCTGCGAGAATGCGCTGGGCAACGTGGTGTTTCGCTTCGCGAATCCGTACTCGGTGTACCTGCACGATACGCCGCTGCGGCAGTTTTTCGCCCTTCCCTATCGGGCGCTGAGCCACGGCTGCATTAGGCTGGAGCAGCCCCTGGAGCTGGCCGCGTACCTGTTGCGCCGCGAGGAGCAGCCAGTACAACTGCCGAGCGAAGCCGAATGCGCCCGCCAGCCCCGCCCGCACGACGTGCGCCTGACGCGCGGCCTGCCTATATACATTCGCTACGCCACCTGCATTGTAACGCATGGCCGACTGGTGTTTTTGCCCGATATCTACCGGCGCGACGAGGCGCTACGTCGGGCCCTGTTCGGCTCTCCGCCGTTGGGGCAGCGCTAGCTGCCGACACTACGCGATGACGAACGCCCGGCCGGCCGGCAGCGAGGCGAACCTGACAAAAGTCATGGCCGGCAGTGGGGGTTGTCATGTCAGGGAAGCAGGCCGGGAAGGACTTTTGCCCTAGACTTTCCTCCCCCTCAATTCCGAAAGCTATGAACGCGCACAACCCAAGCCAACCCAAGGTCCTCAACACCTGCGTGGCCGATGCCGACATCACCACGGCCATTGAAACGCTGCTTGCCACGAAGAAAGGGCTGAGCGCGCATGAGATTACGGTGCAGACCCGCGAAGGAATTGCGGAGCTGGCGGGGTTCACCGACAGCCTGCTCTCGCAGCAGCGGGCCGAGGAAATTGCGCTGGCCGTGCGCGGTGTGCGCGCGTTGCACAGCACGCTGGCCGTGCGCACCCCCGGCGTGCCCGATGCGCAGCTGCAGCACGCCGTGGCCCGCGCTTTAGCCGATGACCCGGCCACCAACGACTACCAGGTGCATTGCCTGGTGAGCGAGGGCGTGGTGACGCTAAGCGGCACGGTGCAGAGCTGGGCCGAAAAGCAGCTGGTGCTGCGGGTGCTCAAAGGGGTGCGGGGCGTACGCGCCTTCGTGGCTGACCACCTCATTATTCGGGGCGGGGAAATTGTGAATTCCGACGAGGAAATCACCACCCAAATCCGGGAATCGCTCGATTGGGACATTCGCGTGAATGGGGCCCTGGTGCAGGTGCGGACCAGCGAGCAGGTGGTGCACCTGTCGGGCACTGTGGGCACGGCCGCCGAGAAGGACCGCCTCGTGGCCATTGCCTACCAGACCGGGGCCATCCGCGTCGATGCCCGCGACCTGTTCGTGGCCTACTGGGCCCTGGGCCGGGAGATTCGCCGCGAGAAGTTCGCGCCCAAAACCGACGAGGCCATTGCCAGCGCCGTGCGCGACACCCTCCAGTTCAACCCCCGGGTGCGCGCTTCCGAAACCCTGGTGCAGGTGCTCGACGGCGTGGTGACGCTGGCCGGCACGGTGAGCAACCTGCGCACCAGGCAGGATACCGAGCAGGATGCCCGCCACGTGGTGGGCGTGGGCAACGTGCACAACCTGCTGAAGGTGCGCCCCGCGCGCCTGGTACCCGACGAGGAGATTTGCCGAAGCATTTCGGCGGCCCTGGCCCGCGACCCCTACGTGAGCCACTGCGACTGCCACGTGCAGGTGCACGGGGGGCAAGCCCTACTTTCCGGCCATGTGAACACACCGTTTGAGGTGGAGCAGGCCGGCGATGTGGCCGCCGGGGTGAGCGGTGTAGTAGACGTGAACAACCGGCTGGAAATAGCGAGCCCGGCGGCGGATGAGTCCACCGCATCATTTAGGAGCGAGGACAAGCTGCATGCAGTAGCACCCACTCCGGACCACGCGCTGGCCGAGCGCATCCGCGCCCGCTACTGCTGGTCGGCCAGTTTGCACGACCAGGAAGTGGACGTGCAGGTGGAGAACGGCCGGGCCACCCTGACGGGTACCGTGGACACCTGGCTTGACCGCAAGCACGCGGCGCAAGCGGCCCACGAGGCCGGTGCCCGGGAAGTAAACAACCACCTGCTGGTGCTCACCACTGCACCCATCAACAACGAGCGCCTGGCCGCTGCGGCCGCGTATGGAAGCCTCGTCTAATCCGAACGGCCCCGGCCGGCCCCGGACCGACCACGCGGGGAGTGATGCCGTCTGGAATATCAGCGCGGGCAGCCGGCGGTGCGCACAGGAGGCCGATGCCAACATGGCGCGGGACGAGTGGAGATACACGGCCCCGAATGGAATCCAATCGGATTTGCCCGCTGCTGAAAATAGGTATTTTCTACTTTGAAGCCCATTCGGCATAAGCCGAAGAAGAACGTCATGCCGAGCATTCTGCGCATCAAGCAGAGACCGAGGCATCTCGCGTGCGGCAGTAATCAATGGCTCATGCTACGAAGCGAGCGAGATGCCTCGGTCTCTGCTTGATGCGCAGAATGCTCGGCATGACCGCCTATTCGGGTAGCCCCCCATCCGGCCACTGCTGAAACCTCCATTTTCAACCTTAGTGCTCCTTGCCATGACGCCCTCCATTGTTGTTCTGACCGATTTCTTCGCCGTTACCAACCGCGCCCTTTCGTACGCGGCCGGGCTGGCCGTGCCGCTGAACGCGCAGCTCGTGCTGCTGCACACGCGCTACGACGGGCTGCCCGTGCCGGAAGGATTTGAGGCACGCCACACCCCACTCGGCGAGCGGAAAACCGACCAAGCCCTGCTGCGCCTGGCCACCGAACAGACCGTGCCCACCGAAGTGGACGTGGCCGAGGGCCAGCTGCCCGAAGCCGTGACCGAAGCCGTGCGCCGCCACCACCCCTTGTTCATGGTGCTGGGCCGGCCGGGGGCTGCCACCGAGCCCGCCGAGCTGCTGACCAACGTGGTGATGGACCTGCTGCGCCACGCACCGCACCCGCTGCTGCTGGTGCCGGCCGTGGGCTGGGACGCGTTCCCGCCCCGCCGCTTCCTGCTGGCCGTGGATGGGCAGCCCTTCACCTTCAACGACGACGACCACCAGGAGGTGCTAAGCCGACTGCTGCAAGCCACGCAGGCCAGCCTCGACGCGGTGTACGTGACCGATGATGAGCACGCCCTGCCCGGTACGGGTAGCGTGCTGGATTCGGTGCGGGCCAACGACCTGGTCAGCACCTTCGCCGAAAGCCGGTTGCACGAAGTGTATAACGCAACGGTGGTGGCGGGTGTGCTGGAAGAAGCCGCGCGGCAGGAAGCGGATGTGCTGGTGGTAGTGGTGCGCCGCCACAGCCTGTTGGGCAGCCTGTTCCACCGCAGCGTCACGGCGCAGCTCATCCAGGAAAGCGCCATTCCAATTCTGCTTTTGCCCGCCGAGGAATAAGGACGTTGACCGGCGAGTGCGCCTGCTGCTGTTTTTACGAAAGTCATCTACGCCTTGCTTAAGGCCTTTTCGTCATGACCCCTTCTATTCTGGTTCTTGCTGATTTGTCTGCCGCCACGGAACGGGCGGCGCAGTACGCGGCCGCGCTGGGCAGCCCGCTCCACGCGGAGCTCACGCTGCTGCATTTTTACCACGACCCCGTGCTGGAGCTGGAGCTGGCGGCGGTGACCGTCGCGCAGCTCGACCGCAACCAGGCCGACACTGCGACGGCGCTGCGAGACGTGGCCCGACGACTGCCGGTGCCGGCCGGGGTAACGCTGTCGGTAGCTCCCATGCCCGCCGCCGTGGACGAAGCCGTGAATCGGCACCACCCGCTGCTGCTGGCCATGGGCCTGAGCACCGAACACAACCAGCTCGACCAGGTGCTGCACAACCAGGTGCTGCCCGTACTGCGGGCCACGCACGAGCCCCTGCTGCTGGTGCCGGAGGCGGGCCCGGCCCCGCGCATTCCGCGCCGCGTGCTGGTAGCTGCCGATGGCGAGCCATTCACGCCCACGGCGGCGGCTTTGGCATTGGCGCCACTGCTGGCCGCCTGGCAGGCCACATTCACGGTGGCGCACGTCAAAGCCCATCATGCGCTGCTGGCCTCGCCGGGAAAAATGGCGCAGGCCGACTTAGCGGCGAGCGGCCTGCTGCCGCCGGGCACGGCCCTGGAGCTCTACGAGGAATGTCATGTGTCGGCGGGCGCGGGTGTGCTGCAGGCCATCGACGATACGCAGGCCGACCTGCTGGTGCTGCTGGCGCGGCCGCGCACCTTTTTGGAGCGGCGGTTTCGCCGCAGCGTGACGGCGCAGGTGCTGCGCCACTGCCGGGTGCCGGTGCTGCTGGTCCCCGTCGACGCCCCGGAGCTGCCCGCCTGGATGCCCACGATGAGCTGATGAATCAATTACCCGGCTGCTTTTCTATTCATAATAAACGCCCGACCATGTCGCTCAACCTCCTTGTTTTCGCCGGCTTTTATCCTGCGGCCCGTCACACCGTGCACTACGCCAACAACCTGGCGCAAGCCCTGCACGGCCAGCTGGTGCTGCTGCACGTCAAGCGGGCCTCCTTGTTCGACCCCTATGACCTGATGGCCGAGCGCTTCCGCCAGGAAGAGCTGGGGCGCGAAACTGAAACTGCGGCGGCCCTGTACCGCCTGGCCGAGGAGCTGCACACCCAACCCACCGTGGAAGTAGCCACCGACCTGCTACCCGTCGTGGCGCAGGATTTGGCGGCCCGGTACCGGCCGGCCCTGTTCGTGCTCAGCCAGCCCGACGCGGCGCACGCCGACAACAGCGTAGCCCGGGACTGCGCCGAACTGCTGCGGGCGGGGCACTTTCCTGTGCTCATTGTGCCGCCCACCGCTGCGGCCGACCAGGCCCCGCGCCGCGTACTGATTGCCGCCGACCGGGAATCATTCGCGCTGGCAGCCCACACGCAGGCGCTGCACCAGCTGCTAGCGCTGCCCGGTACCGAACTCATCGTGGCCCACGTATCGAGTGGAGCCGAAGATGATGAAGGGTGCAGCGCCGCGCTGCGGGCAGTGCAGCTGAGCGGCCTGACCAAGGGCCTGCCCACACCCGAACTGCGAGGCTACGAAAACGACGACTACGCCGAGGGCCTGCTCGCGGCGGTGCAGGACACCCAGGCCGACCTGGTCGTCGTGCTGGCCCGGGAGCGCAGCTACTTGGGCGAGCTGTTTCACCACAGCGTGACGGTGCGGCTGCTGGCCAAGTCCCCCGTGCCAGTGCTGGTGCTGCCCGTGGCCGCCGACGTGCCCGCGCCCGATTCTGGTCAGCTTGCCACGGCCGCTCAGCTCACCAATTCGGTGCTGGCCGGCTTGGCTCCCGCCAGCTGAGGCCAATGCCGAAAGGCGGTATTCAAACTGATTTTTCTTTTTCATCACGGGCCGAATCAGGCCCTAATCCCCCCTCGCCATGATTACGCCCACCATCCTCTTCTCCGTCTTCCTGCTGGCAACGCTGGCCGTGTTCAGCGCCTACACGCGCGCCTCCAATTCGCAAAAGGTGCCATTGCAATAGCTCTGACGAGTTCCAATCCAGCCTCGGCTCGTTCGGCGGCTGCTCCATTTTCGTCCGCCGTTTTATGAAGCAGAAAGCTGCGCATACCGCCCGCCAACCAGCAAACCACGCTAGCGAAGCCCGGGTGTTGGCCCTCAACGGCGGCTCGTCGAGCATTAAGTTCGCGGTATATAATTTGGGTGAAACCTTCGAACGGGGCCTGCACGGCCACCTCAACCGCATCGGCCTGCCCGGCACCACGCTTACCGTAGCCGATGCCGGGCAGTCGGCCACCACCGTTGCGGTGGCGGTGGCTGACCAGCGCGCCGCCGTGGCTTTTTTGCTCGATTGGCTGGAAGAGCACGCGGACTTCGGCACCATCCGAGCCGTGGGGCACCGGGTGGTGCATGGGCTGGAACACCAGGAGCCAGAGCGTATCACCCTGGCGCTGCTAGCGGAACTGCGCCAAATCAGCGCATTCGACCCCGACCACCTGCCCGGCGAAATTGCCCTCATTGAAGCCATCCGACAGCGCCACCCGCGCCTGCCGCAGTTCGCCTGCTTCGATACGGCTTTTCACCACGATATGCCCCGGGTGGCGCAGCAATTGCCCTTGCCGCGCCGGTTTGCGGCGCGGGGCCTGCGGCGCTACGGGTTCCACGGCCTTTCCTACGCGTATTTGCTGGAAGAGCTGGGCCGGCGGGCGGGTGCGGAAGCGGCGCGGGGCCGGGTTATCCTGGCGCATTTGGGCAGCGGAGCCAGCCTGGCGGCGGTGCGCGCCGGCCGCAGCCTCGACACCAGCATGGGCTTCACGGCGGCTGGCGGCCTGGTGATGGGCACCCGGCCGGGCGACCTCGACCCCGGCGTGGCCGCCTACCTGATGAAAAACGAGAAGTTGACCGCGCCGCAGTTCAACCACCTCATCCACCACGAATCGGGCCTGCTGGGAGTGTCCGAAACCAGCTCCGACATGCAGGATTTGCTGGTCGCCCAGGCCACCGACGAGCGGGCCGCCGACGCCGTAGCGCTGTTTTGCTACCAGGCCCGCAAGTGGATGGGCGCGTTCGCGGCCGTGCTCGGCGGCCTGGATACGCTGGTGTTCGCGGGTGGCATCGGCGAGCACGCGGCCGAGGTACGAGCCCGCATCTGCGAGGGCCTGGCGTTTCTGGGCATCGAGCTGGATGAGGCCCGCAACGCGGCCCACGCCGATGTGATTTCCAGCGAAGCCAGCCGCATCACAGTGCGCATCATTCCCACCGACGAGGAGCGCATGATTGCGCGGACGGTAGGACGGTTGTTAACGGCAGAGCACTAACAGGGAGAGGTACTGAACGTCATGCTGAGCTTGTCGAAGCATCTCTAC
>JALYUI010000395.1 GCA_030853845.1 Bacteroidota bacterium
CTGTATTTCTACAAACGGCCGAAGTTGGCGGCCTCTGAGGTGGTCGTGCCCGATTTGCTCAGCAAGTAGCTCGGGCTTAGTGAATAGTTCTACGTAATACTCGTAGCCGTTTCCTGCTTTCAAAACGAACTCACCCTAACCATACAAACCCAATTTAAAATTTATACTTTGACTTACAAAGTTCTTTATAAATTTGCAACCGAATTATCCATCGGCGGTTCGGTGTTCTGATTTTGCTTCCTTCAGCTGTTTATTATGGAGTACTTCGTGGCCCCCAATTCCATCGTGCGACGCATTTGGGGCACTTCCGATACGGTGCTGTTCATCTTCGCCGGAGCGGCGGCCGAGTTTGCCCTCAATAAGGCGGTGGATTGGCTCTACTTCACCGGCCGCCTGCCCGCCGACCCACTGGGCCGGCTTTTTTCGACGGTAGACTACGCCCGTCGCATCGTATTTGCCGACCCCGCCGGGGCCGAAAAAGCAATCGATACCATTGCCGCCATCCACGCGGCCGTCGAGGCCAAGCGTGGGCAGGCCATTCCGGCCTGGGCCTACCGCGACGTGCTTTTCATGCTCATTGCGTATTCTATTAGGGCCTTTGAAGTGCTGGAACGCCCGCTTACGCCAGCCGAATGCGAGGAAGTAACCGAAGTGTTTTGCCGGGTGGGCCGGCGCATGGGCATCCCCGATTTGCCCGATTCCTACGCGACCTGGCAGCAGGCCCGGGCGCAGCATTTGGCTGCTAACACCGTCGCCAGCACTTACACGCAGGACTTATACCAGCAGTACCGCAAGCACCTGGGCGGCCCGCGCTACGAGTTGCTGCGGGCCGTGCAGGGCCTTGTGGTGCCAGCCGGCGTGCGGGCCAAGCTCCACCTGCCCAGCGGACTTTGGATAAGCCCCGCCGTGGCTTTTTATCGCCTTACCAGCCACTGGCGTATTAGCCAATGGGCCAAAAATGCCATGCTCCCGGGCGAGTATCAGGCCCGTATTCTGGCATTGGATACGGCCCCGGCCGAACTGGTTTCGGCCCCGGCAGTAGCACCACCGGCTCGGAACTGCCCTTTCCATCTCCCTTCACTCAAGGTGTAATTCCAACCTCATGTGGTGTTTTCGCAAAGGCTACTTTCTGATTGCCTGTGGCTTGCTGCTGCTGGAAATCCTCATCGCCGTGTATATGCACGACAGGGTTATCCGGCCCTACGCGGGCGATTTTCTGGCTACCATTTTTGTGTACTGCTTGCTCAGGAGCTTTGTGCGGGCTTCGGCCGGGCGGCTGGCCGGAGCGGCGCTGGCCTTCTCGTATCTGATTGAGGGTTTGCAATATGTCAACCTGCTTAACCGGCTGGGCTGGCACTCGCGGGCGGCCGGCATCATCTTCGGCAGCCATTTTGAGTGGAGCGACCTGCTGGCCTATACGCTGGGCATGGGGCTGGTGCTGGCAGTGGAATGGGGCCGGGACAAGTCTGCTCAAATAAAGCAGTGAGCAAATAGTGAACTGCCGCAGCGCGCATAAGTAGCTGACTACAGTATCAATTTTCAAGAATTACTAAAATAATAAGCATGAAAGTCAGTAGCTTATCCTGATGACAAAAATATTAGTAATTTTTTAACGCATTTCCCCATAGCTTTACAGTAGATGGGATAGCAGAATCGGTCACTGGTGCTGCATTCCTCAACTTTAAACACTGTAGTTATGTCTGATTTTGCTTATGCCTATGCCCATCCTTCCACCCTGGAACATGGCGCGGAGGGCAATAAACTCTCCTTGGCCGCTTATGCGGAGAATGCGCCGGCGGGGGCAGCCTGCTTTTTTCGGGGCCGGCTGTGCGACTCCTGGCTGGCGGCGCGGGGACTAACCACTTTAGCCAAAGTAGTGGCCTCGCGGTTCGTGCCGCAGAGCGCGGTGCTGCGCGACCCGATTGTGACGGCCGGGGCGGGCATGCTGCGCTTCGAGGCATTTTCGTCGTGCAACGGCGTGTATGCCCGGCTTGATTTGGGGCCGGATGCGCTGGATGGCGAGTTTTTGAGCAGCGGCACCACCAACGTCGATTTCAACGAGCCGATGGTGAACGCGCTCAGCCGCATTGCCCGCACCGAGCCGGTGCTGCTGAGCGTGGGCGACCAGGAAGTGGTGCTGGAGCGGGCCTCCGGCAAGGTAACCGAGCGCAAGGTGACGCTGCCCGAGCGCTGGATAAAGGGGCTGACGGCCGTGCAGGGCTACCTGGCCGTGATGGAGGAGAAAATGGCCCTTAGCCGCATGCAGGCAGTGCAGCTGGTGCAGGGCATTCCGGCGGGCACGGCTAAGTCGGATTTTTTCCTGGTGCTGCGGGGGCCGCGGCCGAGCTTTGCGCCGGTGGGCGGGCCGGGCGCAGTGCGGGTGGGCGGCCTGCACCGGCTGCGGCTGCTGGAGGGGCTGCTGCCGCTGTGCGAGGGCCTGCGGGTGTTTGCCACGGCCGATGGGCAGGCCTCGGCCTTCGTGCTGGCGATGGGCGGCGGGCAGGAATTTGTGCTGGCGCTAAGCGCGGAGGTAAACCGGGGCTTTTCGGGCGAGGGCAACCAACTCGACACGCTGATGGACGAGTTGCCGGCCGAGTGGATTGCGGGGGCCAATAACCTGTTTCGGGGCAACGAAACCTTCAACCCGACGCTGTTTGCGGTGGAACACGACCTCGCGCCCGACACCGTGGACCGCCTCTGCGCCAGCCTTTCGGCGATGGGCCTGCTGGGGTTCGATTTGGCCGAAAACCACTATTTCTACCGCCGCCTCCCATTCAAAATGGAGCGCATTCTGAAGCTGAACCCACGCCTGAAAAACGCCCGCGCCCTGCTCGAAGCGGCTGACGATGTGCAGCTGGTGGGCGTGGGGGCCGGCGGGCGCACCGAGGCACGGGTGCGCGGCACGGGCGTGTGGCACACCGTGGTAGTGGGCGGCACGGAGCCGCCGCGCTGCACCTGCCCGTGGTTCACGGGTAATCAGGGCCAACGCGGGCCGTGCAAACACATTCTGGCGGCCCAGATGCGGTTTTTGTAGGACTGGCGGAACTGCATTTGAACGTCATGCTGAGCGTAGCGGAGCGGATTCGAAGCAGCACTACCGCTTCGTTATAACAGCTTAGACGAAGCGGTAAAGCTGCTTTAACTCCGCTACGCTCAGCATGACGCTCCAGAGCTAATTTCTCTACCTTTTATCGGTTGATTTTCAAAACAAACCCAAAGTGACTTTCACTGATGAAGACCGTCCCGGCCGTTGAGGAATTTGAGCAGATTATTCGCCACCAGGGTGCCGATGAGTTAGTGCCGTTTCTGCTGGCGCTGGAGAAGAGGGACGTGGTGGCGGTGCGGGAAAAGCTCCTAAATCTGAAAAAAGAACTGGAAAGCGTAGTTCAACTAACGACAAACTCCTGGGGCAGCCGGGGTACGCCAGAGCAGTTTGGCTGTACATTTTTAGCTGGTCTGGCAGTTTTTTCACGGCGGGAATTGTTGAGCAATTCGTTCCGCCCCAGTTGGGAGCTTAATGCTGCTTACTTGAATGATTCAACCAGATTACGGGAGCATTTTTTGCATTTAGTGCGAGCATTGCGACCAGATTGGCTGGGCGAATGGCTGCATTACACCCACGAAAAATCTCCGGGCTGGGCAGTGAATTATGCCTTGCTTCGGACAATGGAAGAGGAGCAGCTTATCTCTTATTCACCCGCTTTAAATGGCCGGTCAGTAGTTCAGACACTATATATCTGGGGTAATGAGTTGAGTAATATTATTCCTACTCCCCTGAATGCGGTCGATATAATTGCGGATAAGATTCGGAATAATTCGCTCCTTTTAATCCGCGACTTACCGCTGTTGTTCGAGCTCGCAAGTTCAGTCGATGCCGGTTATAGCGTAACAATCCAACCTATGAAACCGCTGGATGCAAAGGGCATTCGCAGTGAAAATGGCGAGTATTTATATCCCTGGCAGGTTTGGGACCAGAAGTATCCGCCGGTATATGTTACGTGGCAGGATGTTATCATAAACCTAACCGCCACCAACCACCTCGACCGCGTCGACATTCTCACGCGCTGCTTGCTGGCCCTGCGCCGCGACTTCCGCCGCCCACTGCTGACTTGGTTCCGGAACCTGTTTCTAGCCCTGCAACCCACCCAAAGCGAACGGCTGACCCTGCAAAACGAGCTGCTGGAGTTACTGCCCCAGCCCCAGCCGCTGGTAGCCAACTTCGCCCTGGAGCAATTGAAAGACCTGCTGGCAGAACCTGGCTTTGCGCCGACGCTGCTGCTGCCTTATGCCGACGGCTTATTTCTGCGGCCCGACCTGAAAACCGGCCTGCGCAAGCTGCTGGCGGCCCTGCTGAAACTACCGAAGCAGGAGGCCGCCCACGCGCCGGCCGTGGCCCGCCTGCTCGCCGCCGCCCTGCCCCACCCCGATGGCTTCGTGCAGGAACGCGCCGCCCAGGGCCTGGCAGGTTTGCTGAAAGCGAAGCAACCGCTGCTCACCACCGGCGAAACGGCAGCGGCAGCGGCGGCCATCACCAGCCACGCCGATTTGCTGGGTGCGCCGGCCCGCACCGTGCTGGCCGCCTGGCTGGCCCCGGTTGCGCCGGCCGATACGCCAGCGGAAATGGCCACCTACGCGCCGGCCGCGCAGTTCGTGCCGGAGCTGTCGGCAGCTACGGCCATTGAGCCGGTGGCCGACTGGCACGAGCTACTGTTCCTCACCGGGCAGGTGCTGCGGCACCACGACCCGGCCGCCACGGAGCGCTGGCTCGATGGCCTGCTGCGGTTGAATGGGCAGTGGCCGGCCGGGTTTGCCGGGCAGCTGCGGCCGTATCTGGCGCAGCTGTTTCCCGAAATAAAAAAGGCTTCGGAAGCGGAAGTGGCCGCTATTCTGCGGGAGCCGGTGGACGTTTATGGCCACGAAGGTTTGGTGCAGGCGCTGCTGCTGACCTGGGCCACTGACTTTGCGGTGGCGCGGGTGGCAGAGGCGGATTTGAAACGTCCCCACGCAATCCCCCATCCCCTGCTGACCATCGAGAAGCAGCGCTATCTGCTGGCCGAGTCGTTGCTCCGGACCCGGCAGGCGTTGCCGCTGCTGAGCACGCCCACGCACCAGCCGCATTGGGTGGCCCCGAGTGCCCTGGTGGCCCGGCTGCTGGCTTACCAGGCCGCCGGTATTCCGCCCGAGCCCGCCGACCTGGCCGTGGCACTGGCCCGCACCGCCTACGCCCACCCCACCACGGCGGCGGCGGCGCTGACGCAGCTGCCGAATCTGGTCGATACCGGCCTACGCGAGCTGCTGACGTGGTTTCTGGGTCCGGCCGATGCCGAGCTGCCCGCCCTCCGGCCCGCTACCCGCCAACGCACGCCGGCCGGCATTCAGGCTCCGCTGGCCGAAGCGATGCCGGAACTCTGGGCCGTGGCGGCCCGCACCAAAGCACCACTCGGCCGCTTCCCCACGCTGCCCACCGCGCTGGGCTACGACTTTGCCGGCGTGGCCCAGCCCCTGCGCTCTGCATTCGAAGCGATTGAGCATGAAAACCGGTATCCTGACCCGGAACAGCCCGGCCAAACCAAGTCCTACCGCTTCGTTGAGCTGGCCTGGGACAGCGGGGCCGTTGCCGCGCCACCTTCGCCGTTGCTGCTCTACGCGCCGCCGGTGGGCAAAAGCGAGTACGGGTCGTGGGAGCAGAATTCGGTTATGGCCGATGATTTTCGCTTCCTGCTGGCCTTGATTCCGCAGCACGCCGCGCCCCTGTACGACCAGATATTGCGCACTGCCGCCTGGGCCGACAACCTGGAAGCCAGTGAGCGCAACCTGGTGGCATTGGGGTTGCAGGAGCTGCTCATTCCGGGTCCAACTTTCGGGATGGCCGAAACGGCCCTGCTAGCCAGCGGCCTCGTTCATCACACGCCCCTATGCCGCAGCCTGGCTCAGGAAGTGCTGGTACGCGCCGTGACGCAGGCGCGCCTCGTGCCGGGTTCGCTGGGCAGGATTCTGGGCCGGCAGCTGGCCATCGGCTACGCGCCGGTTCCACGCCTCACCGCGAATCTGGAGCTGCTACTCGCCATCGATGCCGCCACGGATGATGCTTTGCGCCAGGTATTCGACAGCCTCCTGAGTGAGCTGCCGGCCGAGGCCCCGCGCAATAGCCGCAAGCTGCTCGAAATGTACGCCAGGCTCGTGGGTAGCACCCGACGGGCGGTGCCGGCGGCGGTACAGGCCCGGCTGCGCGAGTGGCAGGCAGCCGGGAGTTTGAAGAAAGCTGCCACATCGTTGCTGGCTTGATTTGGTTAGTCTTCTCACGAATAATTCGCCCCTTTTTATATGCCTACTGCTGTCGAAACCTTCGAGCAAATTGCCCGCTACCAGACCCTGGCGGCGCTGGTTGATGCTCTGCTGACGCTAAACAAGGCCGACCTGCTGCCCGTGCGCCAGCGCACCAAGCAGCTGTACCGCGAAATGAATGAATGGCGCGGGCAGGAACACAAATTGGGGCAATTTCCGCGGAACCGGGAGGCGCAGCTGTTTCTGGCGGGCCTGGCCACCTATTCCAAACAGGAAGCGTTGGGGCGTAATTTCGACCTGCCCTGGCAGTTTGAGCTTGATAATGCCAAGCACGAAGCCCGCCACCGCGACCAATTCTGGGCGGTGGTGCGCCACAGCCGGCCGGGCTGGCTCACGGCGTGGTTCGAGCGGGTGGCGCGGGCCAACGCCTGGCGCACCGCCCCGTACCGCCTGTTGCGCGAGCTGACCGCCGAAGACCTGATAACCCCCGAACCCTGGCTGCTGGCGCAGTCCGTAGCCCACTGGCTGAACCATCACAACCGCGGCCAGCAGGGCCACGCCCGCGAGTACGACCAGCACGTCTTGCGCCAGCTGCGGGCCGACACTACGCTTCTTACCCGCGACCTGCCGCTGCTGTTCGATTTCGACACGCCCGCCGACTCGGCGAGCATATCCCGGGGCCGCGACCAGGAGCAAATTACCTGGCTCACGCTGCTGCCCCAGCTGGTGGAGTCGGGCCACCTCGACCGGGCCGACGTGCTCACGCGCTGCCTGCTAGCCCTGCGCCGCGACTTCCGCCGCCCGCTGCTGACGTGGTTTAAGAACCTGTTTTCGGCTCTGAAGCCTACGCCGGCCGAGCGCCTGGCCCGGCAAGCCGACCTGGTGGAGCTGCTGGCCCACCCGCTGCCGCTGGTCATCAACTTCGCCCTCGACCAACTCAAGGACCTGTGGGCGGAGCCCGGTTTTGAGCCCGCACCGCTGCTGCTCTATGTCGAGGCCCTGATGACGCGCCAGGACCTCAAAACCGGCCTTAAAGCGCTGCTTAGCGCCTTTGAAAAGCTGCTGAAGCGGGAACCTGCGCAGGCCCTAACTGTAGCCCGACTGGCCACCGCCGCCCTGGCTAATACCGATTCCGCCGTGCAGGAACGCGCCGCCAAGCTGCTGGCGAGCCTGCTGGGCGCCAAAAAACCGCTGCTCACCCTCGAAGAAACCGCCGAAACTACCGGCACCATTGGCCTCTATACCGACCTGCTGGCCGCTGCTGCCCGCTCGGCGCTGACCCCGTTTTTAGCCGCTACGCCCGCCCCAGACGCGACGGTTGGGGCAGCTTCGGCAGCCTACGCCCCACTTCTGGCTTTCGAGCCCGAAATTTCGCCCGCCACGGCCATTGCGCCGGTCCAGGACTGGCACGAGCTGCTATTTCTGACCGGCCCGGTGCTGCGCCACGACGACCCCGCCGCCACCGAGCGCTGGCTTGATGGGCTGTTACGCCTGCGCCCCCAGTTTCCGGCGGGCTACCCCGAGCAGTTGCGGCCCTACCTGCTCCAGGCATTTCCGTGGGTGCTGAAAGAAAAAACAGACGCGGAAACCGCCACTATTTTAGCGGGCTACGATTTCGGCAAAAACTACAACGGGCAACATGAGTTGGTGCAGGCTCTGCTCATTGGCTGGTTCACGGAGTTCAAGCATGCGAAAGCAGCGTCGGTGAACCTGGAAGACCACCAGCACCACAGTCCCGACCCGTTGTTGCGCGTGGAGCAGCGCAGGTTTATAGCGCTGGAGAATGCCCTCCGCACCAGTTCCACGCCGCTGCCGCTGCTCAGCACGCCCAGCCACGCGCCGCATTGGATAGCTCCCAGCATATTGATGAAGAAGCTATTGGGTTACGAAGCCGCCGGGCAGCTGCCCGATGCTGCCGATTTGGCGCTGGCCCTGGCCCGCACTGCCATTGGGGCCACAGCGGAGGTGGCGGCGACGCAAGAGCTACTGCCGAAGCTGCGGCACGAAGGACTGCGGGATTTGCTCCGGGAGTTTTTCGCGCCCGGTGAGGCCGCGCTGGCGCGTCTGGCTGCGCCGCCAGCGGAGGCGGGCAAGTCGGTGCTCAAAAGCTTTACCGAGCGGCTGGGCCGGCTGATTTCATATAAGCACCAGCAGCCCGCAGCGGTTTCCATCCCGCTTGATGAGGCGCTGCCCTGGCTGCGGGCCGTGGCTGCCCGCACCCGCTACCCCGAGGCCCGGCTGGATGCTCTGCGCAGCATGCCGGACTACCCCGGCGTGGCCGCGCCCTGGGAGCCGGGCTGGCATTTCGAGCAAAAAAGCCACACCTATAAGCAGTCGTGGAATAAAGCCCAGCCGGTGGTCACGCACGAGTGGCAGGAGCTGCGTGTGCTCACCGAACACGAGGGCCAGGTGCCGCCCTCGCCCCTGCTGTTGTACTCGCTGCACGCCCGCTTATCCCAAAAAAACAACCATTACCTCTGGCCCCTGGCCGCCAACCTGCCTTTTCTGCTCACACTGCTGCCCAATAGTCCCGCCCCGCTGCACTGGCACCTGCTCCGCACCGCCTGCCGCACCGACAACGCTGGCTCGGAAAGCCGCGACAGCATGCTGATTTTCCTGCGCTCGCTGCTCGTGCCCGGGCTGGTATTCGACGCCAGCACGGCCGCGCTGCTGGCCGTGGGGCTCACGCATTTCACCCCGGCCGGCCGGGCGCTGGCGCTGGAAGCTCTCCTCAGCGCCATTGCCACGGCTCGGCTGGTACCTGCTGCACTGGGCCAGGCGCTGGGCCGCCTGCTGGCAGCCGGCTTTGCGCCCGTGCAGCGCCTGGCCGATGGTCTGGCCCAGGCCCGCGCCATCAATGCCGCTACCGACGATGCCCTGCGCCAAACCCTGGCCGCGCTGCTGCCCGAGCTGCCTACCGAGCCGGTGCGCAACCTACGCAAGCTGCTCGAAGCCTACGCCGACCTACAGGCCCGCACCGGGCAACCGGTGCCGGCGGCCGTGCAAGCGCGGCTACTTGAGTGGCAGGCGGTGGGCAGCCTGAAAAAGGCCGTGGTGAGCTTGCTGGCCTGAAAGCCGGGCGGGCCAGCAGCACGCTCGGGTAAGTGCGCGCTACATTCGCCCCATGCAACATTCCGGACTCATTATCGGCGGCGGAATTGCCGGCCTCACGGCGGCCATTGCGTTGCGGCAGCGCGGTATCAAGGCCGTGGTCTGCGAGGCCGCCCCGCAGATTCTGCCCTTGGGAGCCGGCATCTGGATGGCCCCCAATGCCATGCAAATATTTGCCCGGCTGGGACTGGCAGACCGCATCGATGCCGCCGGGGTGCCGCTGCGGGGCATTGAGGTGGTCGATGCGCTGATGCGGCCCATCATGCGCACCGACCAGGCCCGCGTCCGTGTCTGGTTCGGGCACGGCACCACGGCCATTCGGCGGGCCGCGCTCCAGCAGATTTTGTTGGATGAAGTCGGCCTGGAAAACGTGGAGCTGGGCAAGGTATGTATCGGCATAACGGAAGAAGCGCAGAACATACGGGTCGATTTCGCGGATGGCAGCACGCGGCGGGCCGATTTTCTGGTGGGGGCCGACGGCATTCATTCGCGCATTCGCGAAGGGCTCTTTCCGGGCGTGCGGCCGGCGGGCAGCGGGCACCTGGTGTGGCGGGGTATGTCAGAAGTGCCGCTCACGGCGCACTTTCGGCAGGCCATTCGCGAGGCCTGGGCTGAGGGGCTGCGCTTCGGCTTTTCGGAAGTGGCCGATGGGGTGGTGGACTGGTTCGCGGCCGTGCCGGGAAGCTTCGGCAGCGAGCGCGAAGGGTTGCTGGCACGGCTGCAAACGGCTTTTGCCGGCTTTGCTTACCCGGTACCCGCCCTGCTGGCGGCGGCCACGGAAGCCAACATCATCCGCAACGAAGTGCTCGACCTGCAACCCCTGCCTCACTGGCACCGGGGGCGCACGGTGCTCATCGGCGACGCCGCCCACGCCAGCACACCCTACATGGGCCAGGGTGGCTGCCAGGCCGTGGAAGATGCCTACGCGCTGGCGCTCTGCCTGGCCCGGCACCCCGCAAACCCCACGGCGTCCTTCGCAGCGCTGGAGCAACTGCGCCACGCCAAGGCCCGGCGCATTGTGCTCACCGCCCGCCTCATGGGCCGGGCCGGCTACCTGCGCGGGGCCGCCGGGGCGGTACGCAACTTCATTATCCGGGCCACCCCGCGCTGGGTTACTGAGCAGCAGTTTCGCGGCGTGTACCGACTTAATTTTTAGCGGGCCAATGCCGTGATAGCAGGCAGCGAATTGTAGAAGCGGTTGAGCTGGGCCGCCACTTCGGCCGGGTGCGAGAGCACCATCCAGTGCGGGGCGGCGGGCAGGATTTCGAGCCGCGCATGCGGAATCTGGCGGGCCAGAAAATTGGCCTGTGAGGGTGGAAAGTGCTTGTCATTTTCACCCCACAGAACAAGCGTGGGGCACTGCACCTGCCGGTAGCGGGCGGGCAGGCGGGGCAGCTGGGCTTCGTAGCCGGCGCACATGCGCACTACCACCTCGCGCACGGCCGGCTGCCGAAACGTGCGCCAGAGCTCGCGCCGCAGCGGGGCCGGCAACGAAGACCTTCCCTTCGGCAAAAATGTCCATAGAGCCCGCTCGAATACCAGCCGGGGCAGGTGGCGCAGCAGCAGCCGGTTCAGGCCGAAGCGGCGCAGCCAGCTGATTTCCCAGGAGGTGGCTACTTCGCCGCCGGCCAGGCAGTTCATCACCACCAGGCTACGCACTCGCGCCGGGCAGGTCGCCGCAAACACCAAAGCAGGCTGCCCGCCCATATCTTGCCCCACGAGATGCACGGCGGCCAGGCCCCAGTAGTCGAGCAGCATAAGCAGGCGCTTGGCCAGCACCACGGGCGTGGCCCCGCCCGGCCATTCGGCGCTGTCGCCCTGCCCCGGCCAGTCGAAGGCGATAACCTGCCGGCCAGCCGCCAGCAGCGGAGCCACGGCACTGAACACCTGCAAATTATCGGGGTAGCCGTGCAGCAGCACTACGGTTTCGGCGGCAGTGGGCGGGCCGAGGCGGGCTACCCGCAGCGGACGGCCATGGGGCAGCTCCAGGATGGTTTTAAGCATGGGCGGGGTGGTCGTGCAGCAGGCAGTCGGCCGCCAGGATGCCTGCGATGGCGCAGAAGCTCACCCACTGCCCCGGGTGCGTGCTGCTGCCGGTGAGGTAGAGGTTACGGATAGTGGGGCTACGGTGAGCCAGGCGGCCCTGGCGCATCAGCTGGGCCGTCATCACCGGGTTCATGCTGTCGCGGTAGAGGTGGTATTCGCGGCCCCACTCGAAGGTGGTGCGACGGTGCAGAACGCGGTATTCTGCCAGGCCCTCGCGCCACCAGGGCTCGGCTAGCTGCTCGTTCATCAGGCGGTGCTGGCCCTCGGGGCCCAGGCGGGCCGCTTCGGAATGCGGCAGCGGCGAGATGAGTCGGGCAGGAAACCAGCCGTCCTGCCCCAGGCTGGGGTCGAGCAGGCCGGGCTGCACAAAGGCGGTGCAGCCAGTGCCGCGCAGCTTAAAGCGCACGTAGTAGGGCGGCCGGCGGCCCCGCACCGCCAGGTACACGCAGGTGCCCGGCGATTGCAGCGGCAGCGCCCGCAGCTTTTCTTTTTTCGGCTCCGGAAAATCCTCCACCAGCTCGACGTAGGTGCCGATGCCGCTGGCATCGGAGAGCACCGCCCGGGCCGGCAGCACCTCGCCGGCGGCGGTGCGCACGCCCGTGGCGCGGCCCTGCGGAGCCATAATGCCCGCCACCGGCGTTTCGTAGCGAAACTCAACCCCCGCCGCCACGGCCGTGGCCGTGAGCAGCTCGGCCACGGCCCGCATGCCACCGCGCGGCAGGTAGGCCCCCACGCCGTGAAACAGGCTGGGCACGAAGGCCATGGGGGCCGGGGCCTGGCTCATGGGCTGCCCGGCAATATGCGTCCAGATGCCAATGCCGGCCCTGACGGGCGCGGGCAGGCCCGATTTTTCGAGCACCCCGCCCAGCGAGCTGAGCATGAATGGCACGCTGCCCAGCGCCCCGTGTCGGAGCACATCGAGCACGCCCGGGTGCGAGTGATACGTGAGCGGCTGCACGTTGCGGTGCACCGCCCCGGTTTTGGCCACGAACGCCTGGTAGCACGCCCCGCTGCCCGGAAACCGGGCCTCGAAGCCGGCGGCTGTATCGGCGAGGCTGCGGTCGAAGGCCGTGGTCTGCCCGTCTTCGTGCAGCACATGGTACACGTGCTCGATGGGCGTGAGCGGCAGGGTGCCGACGGGAATTTCCAGGTGGGCAAAGGCCCATTCCAGGCCCGGCTTATCGAGCAGAATATACGGGCCGGCATCGAAGGTGAACCCGCCGGCCACCACGCCCGAGGCCAGGCCGCCGGCCTGCGCCCGCGCCTCCAGCACCAGCACGCGGTGCCCCTGCCGCGCCAGCCGGATGGCCGCGCTCAGCCCGCCCACTCCGGCCCCGATAACGATAATTTGCTGGTCGGAACTGGTGCTCATTGGGTAGAGTTTACGGGAAGCCGCGCCCGGAAAGCGGCATGGGTGGCGGCGCAAACTTAATGGCCGCCTGCCCCTCGCTCATCATTGGCCGGCCCGCACCGGCCGCACATTGCGCCAAAGTGCCGGCTCAGCCGTATTTTTACCAAAAATCCAACTCATGAAAAGATATTTTTCGGCGGCCTTGCTCCGCATCGTTTTCCCCGGCCTGCTGGGCACGACGGCGCTCGCCACCACGGCCTGCCATAAGGATACTACCGCTGCCGCCCCTTACGACTATGCCAGCGAAGACGAGGCAACGATTCAGAAATACCTGACCGACAATCATATCACCAACGCTCAGAAGCAACCTTCAGGGCTTTATTACATTCCGGTCATCACCAATCCCAATGGATTGCGCGCTACGGCCGGCCGCACCGTATCGGTGCTTTATACCGGCACGCTGCTCAACGGTACCGTGTTTGATGCCTCGTCACAGCATGGCAATACGCCCATTGCTTTTGTGTTGGGAAGCGGCCAGGTAATTAAGGGATGGGATGAAGGAATTGCCCTGATGAAGCTGAATGAGAAGAGTATTCTGCTCATTCCCTCGCGCTACGCCTACGGTGCCAGCAGCCCGAGTGCCTCCATTCCGGCAAATTCCATTCTACGCTTCGAAGTTGAACTGAAGCAAGTTCAGTAAGCTGGCATTGCCGTTTTCGTAATTACTGTGCGGCCCGGAACTACTTTTTAAAAGCGGCTCCGGGCCGTTTTTTTTATGGTATCCGGTGGGGGTTTTTGGGGATGTTTCAGTAGCTACCCGAAGTCGTGGCCAAGCCTTCAACCCTGGCCAGGAGGGCGGCGTGGTGCGGGGCGCGGGCCAGCATCAGCTCGTTGCCAAGCAGCAGCAACTGCTGGCGGGCGCGGGTGACGGCCACGTTGAGCTTGCGGTCGACGGTGCCCTCCTCGTTGGGCGACACCAGCAGCTCCAGCTGGTGCTCGTGGTGGCAGCAAAAGCTCACGATGATGACCTCGCGCTGGCTGCCCTGGTAGCGCTCCACGGTATCGACGCTGACCCGGGCCAGGGCGGGCAGGCCCAGCTCGGCGGCCAGGGCGGCCAGCCGGGCGCGGATGAGCGCTGCCTGGTTGCGGTAGCTGGCGATGATGCCCAAGGTGGTTTCGGGGTTGAAAAGCGGGCCATAGCCCTGCACCACGTAGGCGGCGGCGCGGGCGGCCAGGTCGGCTTCCTGCGCCGATTCCTTCATCGATAAATCTTCGGGCTGGCGGCGGGTTGGCACGAAAACCACGCGCTGCTGGTGCAGGGCACGGGTGAGGTCATCGGTAGGCGCGGGCCAGCCGGCGCGGTCGAGCGGGGCGTGCTGCCAGGGCAGCGGGCAGCGCAGCTGGCTTTCGTAGAAGTCGGCATTCACCAGGTCGGCCAGCTCTTCGTGCATGCGGTACTGGTCGGCCAGGGTGCCGTGGGCGTGGGGCCAGTGGGCTTCGGCTTTTTTGAACAGGCGCTCGAAATAGGAATTGCGCAGGTTGCGCAGGCCCAGCTCGGTGCGCAGCAGCTCGGCCACTTCGGCGGCCACAGCACTGTCGGCGGGCTCCTGGGCCACCACGGCGGGCAGCTGGCGGTGGTCGCCAATCAGAATAAACTTGTTGACTTTGGCCAGTAGGGCCAGCATGGGCGCTTCGAGCACCTGGCTGGCTTCATCCACCACGGCCAAATCGAACTGCTTGAGGGTGAATAGCTCGGGCTTGCCAAGCAGGCTGGCCACGGTGCCCACGTAAAAGGGGCAGGTTTGCAGCCGGTCGCGCACGGCCTGCCGGCTCGGGCAGTCGCGCAGCATATTGTCGAGCAGGTAGGGCCGGTAGGGCGGCGCGGTGCCCAGCCGCGAACCCACCCGAATAAACGGCAGCCCGGCCGCCACCAGCTGCTCGCAGATTTCGTCGACGGCGCGGTTGGTATAGGCGGCCAGCAGCGTGTGCTTGTGGTCGCGGTAGAGCTGCTCGGCCAGCTCGCGCAGCACGGCGCGGGTCTTGCCGGTACCGGGCGGGCCGCAAAGCAC
>JALYUI010000413.1 GCA_030853845.1 Bacteroidota bacterium
AGGGCAATACGCATCATGTTGAGCGCGTACATGGCCACCCAGGCGGTGCCGTCGGCCTGTTCGAGGTAGCCGCCGAAGGGCAGCGGGGCCGAGCGGTCGAACACGCCGATGTTGTCGAGGCCCAGGAAGCCGCCCTCGAAAATATTGTGGCCCTCGCGGTCCTTGCGGTTCACCCACCAGGTGAAATTGAGGAGCAGGCGATGAAAAATGGTTTCCAGAAACTTCACGTCGCCGCCGTCGCCCCGGGCCTTCTGGTCCATTTTGAAGACGCGCCAAGTGGCGTAGGCGTGCACCGGCGGGTTCACGTCGCTCAGCTTCCACTCGTAGGCGGGCAGCTGGCCATTGGGGTGCATGTACCAGTCGCGGCACAGCAGCAGCAGCTGGTCCTTGGCAAACTGGGCATCGAGCTGAGCCAGCGGCAGGCAGTGGAAGGCCAGGTCCCAGGCCGCGTACCAAGGGTACTCCCATGTGTCGGGCATGGAAATGATGTGCTGGTTATTCAGGTGCAGCCACCCTTGGCTGTTGCGCCCGTCAAGGCGCTCGGGCGGCGGCGACGGCAGAGCCGGGTCGCCGGCCAGCCAGCGGGCCACGTCGTAGTAGTAGAACTGCTTGCTCCAGAGCATGCCGGCCCAGGCTTGGCGCTGCACCAGCCGGGCATCGGCGTCGGGCAGGTCGCACTGCAATACTTCGTAGAACTGGTCGGCTTCGCGCTGCCGCAGCTGCAAAGTCGCATCGAAATCGCCAAAAACCTGCTCCTGACCCGATTTGCTGAGGCGCAGCCGCACCACATGGGTAGCGCCGGGGGCCAGTTTTAGCTCGTAGTGAGCGGCGGCTTTGGTGCCAGTGCGGGCGGGGTTCACGGCATCGGCCTGGCCCAGCACGAGGTAGTCGTTGATGCCATCCTTAAAATATTGCTCGTCGGAGGGCGCGTTGAAGAGGCGCGGGCTGTTGGTGGCGTTTTCGCAAAACAGCAGGTCGGGGGGCGTACCCGGCCCGGCTTCATCACAGTACAGGGTGAACGCGCCGAGGTCCTGGTGGTCGGCTTGCAGGTGGCCGTCGGCAGTGGCAGCCAGGCAGGGGCGGTAGTCGTGCTCTCCCCAGGCCCAGGTGTTGCGAAACCAAAGCTGCGGCAACAGGTGCAGCAGGGCCTCATCAGGCCCGTGGTTGATGATGGTGAGCTGAATGAGAATGTCTTCGGCATCGGCCTTGGCGAATTCCACAAACACGTCGAAGTAGCGGTTTTCGTGAAAAATGGCCGTGTCCATCAGCTCGAATTCGGGCTTCATGCGGTCGCGGCGAGCATTTTCCTTTACCAGCCACTCGTAGGGGAAAGCGTGCTGCGGATACTTATACAGCATCCGCTGATAGGAGTGCGTAGGGGTGGCGTCGAGGAAGTAGTATACTTCCTTCACGTCTTCGCCGTGGTTGCCCTCGGGGCCGCTCAGGCCAAAGAGGCGCTCTTTCAGGATGGGGTCCTGCCCATTCCAGAGGCCCAGGCCGAAGCAGAGCAGCTGTTCCGAATCGCAGAAGCCGGCCAGGGCCTCCTCGCCCCAGCGGTAGGCGCGGCTGCGGGCCTGCTCGTGGGTGGTGTAGTTCCAGGCGTCGCCGTGGGCCGAATAGTCTTCGCGCACGGTGCCCCACTGGCGCTCGGCTACATAAGAGCCGAATTTTCGCCAGGGCTTGGTGCCGTCGTTAGCTTCCGCCAGGCGTTGGTGTTCAGGGGTCATCTTTTCAGTGAGCAGTTATCAGTGAACAATGAGCAGTGAACAGTCATCATCGAAGCATTGCGGGTCGAAGTCCCAGCCAACTGCTCACTGATAACTATTCACTGTTCACTGATAATCAGCCGCCGGTGGCGAAGCCGGGGTAGAGCGTCATGCCGCCGTCCATGAAAATGGTCTGGCCGGTGATGTAGTCGGCTTCGTCGGAAACCAGCCAGGCGGCCAGGCCGCCGATGTCTTCGGGCTCGCCCACGCGGTTGTAAGGAATGAGGGTGAGGAGCTTGGCCTCGGCCTCGGGAGTCGCCCAGGCGCTGTGGTTGATGGGCGTTTTGATGGCCCCCGGCCCGATGGCATTTATCCGGATTTTCTGAGGGGCCAGCTCCTGGGCTGAGCTTTTCATCAGCTCCATAATGCCGCCTTTGCTGGTGGCGTAGTTGACGTG
>JALYUI010000415.1 GCA_030853845.1 Bacteroidota bacterium
ACCGACCCCTTTGGCGCAGCGCCCGGCGGGCCGCTCTACAAAACCGGCGACCTCGGGCGCTACCTGCCCGACGGCACCATCGAATTCTGCGGCCGCCAGGACTACCAGGTGAAGGTGCGTGGCCACCGCATCGAGCTGGGCGAAATTGAGCAGCAGCTGGCCGCCGTGCCGGGCGTGCGCGAAGCCGTGGTGGTGGACCAGCAGGATGCCGCCGGACAAACCTACCTCTGCGCCTACTTCACCGCCGATGTGCCCGCCCTCGATGCGGCGGCCATTAGTGCGGCGCTAGCCCTGCGGCTGCCGGCCTACATGGTGCCCACTTTCCTGCTGCGGCTCGATGCCCTGCCGCTCACGCCCAATGGCAAGGTGGACCGCAAGGCGCTGCCCGAGCCCACGGCCCCGGCCCCGGGAGAAGTGGCTGAGCGCGTGGCCCCGCGCACGGCTACCGAGGCGCAGGTATTGGCTATTTGGGAGGAGCTGCTGGGGCGCACCGACATCGGCGTGACCGACAACTTCTTCGCCCTGGGCGGCCACTCGCTCAAAGTCACCCAGCTTACTTCGCGCCTCTACAAGGTGTTTGGGGTGAAGCTGCCCCTGCGCGAAGTATTCGCCCGGCTCACGCTCGACGCGCTGGCCGCCTACCTCGACACCAGCCGCCGCACCGCCTACACGCCCATTCCGCTGGCCCCCGAGCAGGCGACGTACGAAACGTCCAACGCCCAGAAACGCCTCTGGATTATCGACCAGCTCGAAGACGACCTGGCGGCTTACAACTCCTACATGGCCTACCGCCTGCGCGGTCAGCTGGACGTGGCCGCCTTGCAGGCCGCCGTGGACCTGGTGGTGGCCCGGCACGAAACCCTGCGCACGACTTTGCTGGAAGTGGATGGCGTGCCCCGGCAGCTGATTCATGCCCCCGGCCAGCTGCCCACCAGCCTCGACGTGGTGGACTACCGCCACCGCAACCCCGCCCCGGAGGCGATGGAGCAGGAGCTGGCCGAACGCGGCCAGGCCCCCATGAACCTGCGCACCGGGCCGCTCTTCCAACTGGCGCTGTACCTGCTGCCCGATGACACCTACTACCTGTTCTGCGTGATGCACCACATCATCTGCGATGGGTGGTCGAACAACTTGTTCCTGGAAGAGCTGCTGACCAGCTACCACGCCCTGGCCGCCGCCGCGCCCGTGGTGCTGTCGCCACTGCCCATTCAGTACAAGGACTACGCCGCCTGGCAAACCGCCCAGCTGGCCACGCCCGAGATGGAGCAGCACCGGCAGTTCTGGCTGGGGCAGCTGGCCGGCGAGCTGCCGGTGCTCAACTTCCCCAGCTTCCGCCCCCGGCCCGCCGCCCAAACCTTCAACGGCTGTACGCTGGAACACCGCTTCAGCGGCGAAACGCTGCTGGCCCTGCGCCAGCTCAGCACCCGGGGCGACACGAGCCTGTTTGTGACGCTGACGGCCCTGCTCAACGTGCTGCTCTACCGCTACACCGGCCAGCACGATATTATTCTGGGCGCGGCCACGGCGGGCCGCAGCCACCCCGACCTGGAGCACCAGCTCGGCTACTACCTCAATACCATTGTGCTGCGCAACCAGATAGCGCCGCAGGAGAGCTTTGCCGAGCTGCTGGCCCGCGTGAAGCAAACTACCCTGGCCGCCTTCGAGCACCAGGACTACCCCTTCGACCTGCTTATCAACCAGCTCGACAGCCCGCGCGACCTGAGCCGCAACCCGGTTTTCGATGTGCTCATCATTCTGCAAAACTTCGATGAGGACGAAACCAGCCTGCTGCACAAGCACCTGGGCGAGCTGCGCGTGGAGCCCCTGGCGCTGGAAAACCACACCACCGTTTTCGACCTGGACTTTGACTTTACCGAAAGCCGCGCCGGCCTGGAGCTGCGCCTGGCCTTCAACACCGACCTGTACGAAGAGGAGCAGCTGCGCGACTTGCTCCGCCACTTCGAAATAATGAGCGTGCAGGCGGCCACGGCCACCGGGCCGCTGGCCAAGCTGACGCTGCTCGGCCCCGAAGACCACGCCCGGCAGGCCGCCCTGGCCGGCCCGGCCCGGCCCCTGCCGGCGGCGGTGGCCTACCACCAGTACGTGGAGAAGTTTGCCCGCGAAACGCCCGGCCACCCGGCCGTTATTCATGGCGGGCAGCGCCTGAGCTACCAGCAGCTGAATACCAGCGTGAACCAGCTGGCGCGGGTGCTGGCCCGCTACGCCGCGCTGGCCGAAGACGACCTGGTGGCCGTGTACCTGGACCGGTCCGAACGCATGATTCAGAGCATTCTGGCGGTGTGGAAAAGCGGGGCGGCCTACGTGCCCATCGACACCAAGTTTCCGCTCAACCGCGTCGAAGGCATCGTGCGGGATGCCGGGGCCCGGCTCGTTATTGCCCAGCGGGCCAACGCCGCCGCCCTGCGCGCGCGGCTGGGCTCCCACTGCCCCGTGCTCTGCTTCGAAGACCTGCTGGCCGAAGCGGCCGGGATGGATACCACTAATCTTGAGCTCGTTATCCGGCCCGAGGCCCTGGCTTTCGTCATCTTCACCTCCGGCTCCACCGGCAAGCCCAAAGGAGCCATGAACGAGCATCGCGGGCGCATCAACCACGCCCTGGCCACGGCCGACTACCTGGGCCAGGACCAGGCCACGGTGCTGGTGCAGAACGCCTCGGCCGGCTTCGACATCTCGGTGTGGCAGTCGTTCAACGCCTTTATCGGCGGGGGCACCACGCTCATCTACGACGACGAGCTGGTGAGCCAGCCCGAGCTGCTGCTCCGCGACATGGTGCAGAACCGGGCCACCGTGCTGCAAATCGTGCCTTCGTACCAGACGGTGCTGCTTGAACTGCTTGAGAAAGACCCCGCCCGCTACCCGCTCGCGCTGCGCCACCTCATCAGCTGCGGCGAGCGGCTGCCCCCGGCCCTGGCCGAGCGCTGGTTTCGGGCGTTGCCGGGGCTGTGCATGGTGAACGACTACGGCCCCGCCGAAGCCTCGGATGGCACATCGTGGCACGTGTTCGACCACGTGCCGGCAGGCACCACCAACATTCCCATCGGGCGCTCGGTGTACAACATGACCAGCTACGTGGTCGATGAGCACCTGAACCTGTGCCCGGTGGGCGTGCTCGGCGAGCTGTGCGTGGCCGGCGTGGGCGTGGGCCGCGGCTACGTGGGCGATGCCGAGCGCACGGCGCTGGCCTTCCTGCCCGACCCCTTTGCCCCGCAAACCGGCCAGCGCCTCTACCGCACCGGCGACTTGGGCCGGTACCGCCTGGACGGCCTGCTGGAATTCCACGGCCGCAAAGACTACCAGGTGAAGGTGAACGGGCAGCGCATCGAGCTGGGTGAAATTGAGGCCAAGCTCACTGAGCTGCCCGCCGTGGCCGCCGCCGTGGTTATCGACCTGGAAGATGCCAATGGCCGCAAGTACCTGGCCGGCTTCGTGGTACCAACCAACGCCGGCAGCACCGCCGCCCAGATTCGGGAAGCTTTGGCTGCCGAGCTGCCGCCCTACATGCTGCCGCGCCACCTGCACCTGCTGGCCGAGCTACCCATCACCAGCAACGGCAAAATCGACCGCAAAAAGCTGGCGCAGACGGAAGACGACGCGCCCGCCGAAGCCGCCAGCTACTGCGCCCCGGCCACCGAGGCCGAAGCGCTGCTGGCCACCGCCTGGGCGGCCGTGCTCAAGCGCGAGCGCATCAGCGTGACGGAAAACTTCTACGATGCCGGCGGCGACTCCATCAGCGCCATCCAGGTGGCTTCCCGCCTCTACAAGGAAGGCTACAAGGTGGATGTGCGCGACGTGATGCGGCAGCCTACCATTCGCACGCTGGCCCCCTTTGTGCGGCCGTTGCAGCGCCTGGCCGACCAGAGTCCGGTGGTGGGGGAAGTGCCGCTCACGGCTATTCAGGCCGACTTTTTTGCCGCCGCCAAGGCTCACCCGCACCATTACCACCAGTCGCTGCTGCTGGCGGCGGCAGCTCCCTTGCAGACCCTGGCCCTACAGGCCGCCCTTGACCAGCTGCTGAGTACCCACGATGCCCTGCGCCTGACCTACCACATGCCGGCCGCCGGCCCGGTAACCCAATTCAGCCCGGCCCCCGGCACGGCGGCCGAGCTGCGCACCTACGACCTGCGCGCGCTGGCCAATCCCGACCTACTCATGGAAGAGTACGCCCACGAGCTACAGGGCAGCTTCGACCTGAGCACCGGCCCGCTGCTAAAGGCCGCCGTGTTCCGGACGGCCGACCAGGATTTGCTGCTGCTGGTGGCTCATCACCTGGTAATGGATGGCGTGTCGTGGCGCATTTTGCTCGAAGACCTGACGGCCGGCTACCAGGCCGCCGCCCAGGGGCAGGCGCTCCCCGCACCGGTCAAAACCGACTCGTTCCGCACCTGGGCGCAGCAGATGGCCGCTTACGCCACCTCGCCGGCCTTCACCAGCGAGAAGCTCTACTGGCAGCGGATGGCCGATGCGCCCACCGGCCGCATTCCGCGCGACCTGCCCGCCACTGCCCCGGCCCGGGTAGCCGACCTCGGGGAGGTGACCGTGGCGCTGGACACCGACTACACCACGGCGCTGCTCACGCAGGCGCACCAGGCTTTTGGTACTGATGCCAACGACTTGCTGCTTACGGCGCTGAGCCGGGCCACCCAGCAGGTATTCGGGGAAGCGCGGCTGACCGTGATGCTCGAAAGCCACGGCCGCAGCGAGCAGCTGCCCGAGCTGAACGTGACGCGCACCATCGGCTGGTTTACCAGCGAGTACCCCGTATGCCTCGACCTGAATGCCCACCACGATACCGGGCAGCAGCTGAAGGCGGTGAAGGAGCTCCTGCACCGGGTGCCGCACCTGGGCACCGGCTACGGCCTGCTCCGGCAGCTGGGCCTGGTCCCGGCCCGGCCGCGCCCCCAGCTGGCTTTCAACTACCTCGGCCAGCTGGGCCACGACGACGCGACCGACTTCTTCCAGCTGCAGCCCCACGGCCTGGGCCACGACGAAGCCGCCGACAACCGGTGCGACTACGAGCTGGAGCTTATCGGCAGCGTGCAGCAGGGCTGCCTCTCGCTGACGCTGCACTACCCGCGCACCCACTTTTTGCCCTCCACCGTGCAACAGTGGATGCAAGCCTACTGCCAGCAGCTGGAAGACCTCATCGACTTCTGCGTGCGGCGCGAGACGCGCGAGCTGACTCCCAGCGACTTCGATTACCAGGAAGTCTCCTTCGACGACCTGGCGACGCTCCAGGACCTGTTCAACTAACTGATGCTACAC
>JALYUI010000426.1 GCA_030853845.1 Bacteroidota bacterium
TTTGGGCATTTTGGCCACCTCCGGCGTGATGGTGACTTCCTTCACCTGCTCGATGCGGATGCCGTAATCCTCATCGCCGAGACGAAACACAATGAGCTGCACCATCTCGGCGGGCTTGGCCGGCTCCGGCCCGCGCGGCGGCTAAATCTGCGCCAATGGCTGCTCCGAAACCGGCGGCGAAAGCTGCTCCGGCGGCTGGCAATGGCAAGGCAGCTGCCGCCGCTTCGGCCAAGGCCAAGCCCAAAGCCAAGTCCAAATAAATCGAGTTTCTCATCCGCTAGCTTAGTTGAACGACCGCCGCATGGCTGAAACCGAAACTGCCTCCAAAGCCGCGAAACCCGAGCGCGCCAAACCCGCCGAGCTGGTTCAGCTCATCGTGTTCCGGCTCGGCGACGAGGATTACGGCATCCGCATCGAGCAGGTGAAGGAGGTGACCGTGACGCCCGAAGTGGCCCGGATGCCCAAAACGCCGCCTTTCATCAAGGGCATTGCTAACCTGCGCGGCGACATTATTGCCATCATCGACCTGGAAGAGCGGTTCCGGCTGCGCCCGGCCGGCCGCGAGTTGCCCGAGCGCAGCTACACCGTGGCCGTCGAAGCCGCCGACTACACCCTGGGCCTGATGGTGCGCGAAGTGCCCCGCCCGTTTACCCTGCCCCTGAGCCAGATTGAACCTGCGCCGGAGTTCGTGCAGGACCCCGGCACCCGCGACAAGTATCTCGAAGGCATTGCCAAGCTGCCCGACGGCAGCATCATCATCGTACTCGACATGCGCAAGCTGCTTACCCCGAGTGAGATAATGAAACTACCCGGAAAATCAACATCTAACTAGCACCGGGGCCGTACACTGCCAGGCTTTGCCGGCCACCGATTACCTTAACCTCTTACGATACCCACTTCCATGAATAAGCGCATCCTCATCGTCGACGACTCTTTTTATATGCGCACGATGCTTAAGAACATGCTCACCGATGCCGGCTACGAAGTAGTAGGTGAGGCCGCCAATGGTGCCCAGGCCGTGGAAATGGCCGCTTCGACCAACCCCGACCTCATCACGCTCGACGTTATTCTGCCCGACAATACCGGTCTCGACGTGCTGAAGAGCCTGCGCCAGACGCAGCCCAGCGCCAAGGTGGTGATGTGCAGCGCCGTAGGCCAGGAAGTCATCGTGACCGAAGCCATCGAGAATGGCGCGCTGGCTTACATTGTGAAGCCTTTCTCGGAAGAGAAAGTGCTGGAGATTGTGGGAGCGGCTCTCAAAGGCGACCAGGCCGAACCGGCTGCCTAAAGTGAAGAATTGGGGTCCCGCTCTGGCTTACCCGGCCGCCGGCAACGGCGGTTCGGACAAGTGCGCGCGCCACGCTTTCCTTATTAATCAACTATTCATCGGCCTATGAAAACCCGCGACCAGGAATACCGCGAGATGTTCATGGCCGAAGCCCTGGAGTATTACGACTCCATGAGCCGGCACCTGAGCGAGCTCGAGCGCAACACCAACGCCGGGCCGGCGCTCAACGAGCTGTTTCGTCTCATGCACAACCTCAAGGCCAACGCCCGGGCCATGGGATTCATCGACCTGGGCGAAGTGGCCCACCATCTCGAAACCCTGTTTGGGTTGATTCGGGACAAGGAGCGCAGCTTTGGCGGCGACCTGGCCCGGGTGGTATTTATGGGCGTCGACGTAATGGGAGCCATGATTCGGGCCGTGGGAGCCGACGAGCCCCTGCCCGATGCGAAAGCGCTGCTCGATAACCTCGACCGCCTGGTGCGGGGCGAAGCGCCCGTGCTCGATGCCGAGGAAGCTCCTGAAACGGAAGAGGAGGCCAGCAAGAAAATGGAGCTCTCGGACCTGGTGTACATCCAGGTGAAGAAGCTCGACAACCTACTCAACCTCGTGGGCGAGCTCGTGATTGACCGCGACCGGGTGATGACCCTGGCCCAGGAGCTCGGAAACCCCGCTCTGCTGGCCACAGCCCAGCACCTGTTCCGCATCTCCGACGACTTACAATACAGCGTGATGGATGCCCGCCTGGTCGGGGTGGGGGTGCTGCTCAACAAGTTCCCACGGGTGGTGCGCGACGTTGCCACCGCCGAAGACAAGGAAGTGGAGCTGACCCTGAGCGGACAGGACGTGCAGATTGACCGCAACGTACTTCAGATTATTACCGACGCGCTGCTGCACCTGGTGCGCAACGCCGTGAGCCACGGCCTCGAAACGCCCGCACAGCGGGTGGCCGCCGGCAAGCCCCGCGTGGGTCAGCTTTCACTGTCGGCCCTCACCGAGCGCGAAGACGTGCTGATTCAGGTGCGTGATGACGGGCGCGGCATCAATACCGAAGCCGTGCGCAAAAAGGCCATTGAGCGCGGCCTCGTGACGGCTGCCCAAGCCGCCCAGCTCGACGAGCGCGGGGTATGGGCGCTACTGTTCGAGGCGGGCTTCTCGATGGCCGAAAAAATTACCGACATCTCGGGCCGGGGCGTGGGCCTCGACGTGGTGAAGCTGGCGCTCGATTCGCTCGGCGGCCAGTTGCGGGTCGATTCGGAGTTGGGCAAAGGGACCACCTTTACGCTGGTGCTGCCCACCTCGATTGCCGTGAAAGGTTCGCTGCTGGTGGAAGTGGACGGGCGGCCCTATGCCGTGCCACTGCTGCATACCGATACCGTGCTGGCCCTGCACCCGGGCCAGATTTCGCTGGTGGGTGGCCTGCTCGTAACGCACTTCCAGGAGCAGGCGGTGCCGCTGGTGCCGCTGCGCCTGCTGCTACACGACGAAGGCGACGGCCCCCTGCCGGCCGCCTCCAAAACAGACCTCACCGGCCCGCAGCAGGTGCTGGTAGTGAACTACAACAACCGCCGCCTGGGCCTGGTCGTCGACCGGTTTCTGCGACAGCAAAACATTGTCGTCAAACCCCTGAGCAAGCCGCTGGACACCATCGACTTGTTTGGCGGGGTAACGCTGCTGGGCAGCGGGCAGGTATGTCTGGTACTCGATGTGCCGGCTCTTACCCGCCTGTTTCTGGCCCGCCGCGCATAATTCTTCTTTCTTTTCCCTGGCCTCGCAGCTGCACTTTCCCTATTTTCGCCGTTATGAATGTATCAATGACCGAGTTAGAGCGTGATATCATCCGCGAGATTTTGAACATCGGGCTGGCGCGCGCCGCCGATTCGTTCGCCGTCATTGCCAAGGAGCGGGTATTGCTGGAAGTACCGAGCATTGACCTGCTGATGAGTGAGGACATTATGGCCAAAGTGCGCGACTATCAGGCCCGCAATGTCACCATTCAGTCTGACATTCGCGGCGATTTTAACGGCACGACGCTCATGTTTTTCTCGGGCCAGCATGTGCAGCGGCTCTCGCGGGTGTGCCTGCGCTACGACTCGTCCGAAACCCTGCAGGTAAATGAGTTGCAGGAATCGCTGCTGCTCGAAATCAGCAACATCATCACCGGCGCGCTGGTCACGCAGCTGGCCAACATTCTCAAGGCCAATATTTATGGCGCGCCGCCCACCGCCCCGCATGGCGACATCGCCGAATCGATGCAGAACCTCGTGCCCGAACAGCAGTTGCAGCCGCTCATCTTCTCGGTCATCACCCAGTTTTCGGACCGCGACAACATGGTGGAGCTGCCGCTGATGCTGTTTTTCGACCGGGAGACCTTCGAGAAGATTCTGGAAATCATTCGCAGCTACGACTTCCTGGGCCGGCAGATGTCGGCGTAGTAGAGTGTCCAGTAGAACGTCATGCTGAGCGCAGCCGAAGCATCGCTACCGCGGTAGTAATCAATTTTACTATTACGGTAGCGATGCTTCACTGCGTTCAGCATGACGTGCTTATTAAACCCGACTCAACGCAATAAACCGTTCCGCTTTCGACTGCGCGCCATTTGGCCATATGTGCCGAAATCATTCTTTCTCAATTGCTCAACCCGATGCCCCAATCCGACGCCCTCGCTCAGAAAATAGCTTCCTTCGACCCCAATGCTCTCGGTGATGCCGCCGGTAACCTGTTCGGGCTGCCCTTCACCCCCGAGGAAGCGCAGGTGGTAGTGGTACCCGTGCCCTGGGAAGTGACCGTGAGCTACCGCGCCGGCACCGCCGAAGGCCCAGCCGCCATGCGCGAAGCCTCCCTGCAGGTTGACCTCTACGACTCCGAAATTCCGGATGCCTGGAAGCTGGGGCTGGCTATGGAAGACGCCGACGAGGCCATTGCCAGCGCTAGCCAGCAGCTGCGCCCCCTGGCCGCCGAATACATCGGCTGGCTCGAAGCAGGCCAGCCCGAAACCAACCGCCAGAAGCATGAAGGCGTGCCCGCCCAGGTAACTACCGCCGGCGACGTGATGCGCGAAAGCATCAAAGCCAAAACCGGCGCGCTGCTTGATGCCGGCAAGAGCGTGGTGCTGCTGGGCGGCGACCACAGCACCCCGCTGGGCTATCTGCAAGCGCTGGCCGAGCGGCACGAGTCGTTCGGTATTCTGCAGTTCGATGCGCACTGCGACCTGCGCCCGGCCTACGAAGGGTTTAAGTATTCGCACGCCAGCATTATGCACAACGCCCTGGAAATTCCGCAGGTGAAGAAGCTGGTGCAGGTGGGCATCCGCGACTTCTGCCAGCAGGAGGCCGAGGTGATTGAGCACTCCAACGGCCGGGTGGCCCTGTTCAGCCAGCGCTTTTTGAGCGACGAGAAGTTCGCCAAGAAGTCGTGGAAGAAAGTGTGCGGCAAAATCATCGCCCAGCTACCCAAGAAGGTTTACATCAGTTTCGACATTGACGGGCTCGACCCCAAGCTTTGCCCGGGCACCGGCACGCCCGTACCCGGCGGCCTGGAATATGAGGAAGCCACCTACCTGCTTCGCACGCTGGTGCGCGAAGGCATCGAAATCATTGGCTGCGATTTGAACGAAGTGGCCCCCGGCGACACCGAGTGGAACGCCATCGTGGGCGCGCGCCTGCTCTACCAACTTTGCAACTGGATGGCCGTATCGCAAGGGCGGCTCAAGGCCAAGGGCATGAGCGCCGAGTAAACTTCATTCCCTTCACCAAATCCCTTTTTGATTATGCTGAGCTTCATTCTCAAATTCATTCTTTCGGCCGTGCTGGTGTACGGCCTGAGCCTGGTGCTGCCGGGCGTAATGCTGAGCGGCGTGGGCGGCGCGGCCATTCTGGTTATTGTGCTGGCCGTGCTCAATGCCGTGGTGAAGCCCATCCTGCAAATCATCGGCTTCCCCATTACCATTCTCACACTGGGCCTGTTCCTGCTGGTTATCAACATTATTATCATTAAGCTGGCCGATATCCTGATGACCAGCTTCGATATTCACGGCATCCTGAATATGCTGCTGTTCAGCCTGGCCCTGTCGGTGGTGAATGCGGTGGTGGATATGGTGGTGGATTAAATCAGTCTGGTGACCAGCCAAAAGGGCTTCCCGCACACGCGGGAGGCCCTTTTTGTTTGGAAGTTGACCGTCATGCAGAGCGAAGCGAAGCATTTCGCTTGTGGTAATAAATTAATCGTTGAACGATACGAGCGAGACGCTCTGCATGACGGACTTTTGGCCAAACACTTACACCACCGGGTGCTGCCGCCAGCGGCGCAGGCCCCACCACGCGGCCGGGGCCAGCAGCAGCAGCGGCCATAGGTTCGTGAGCACCACCAGCAGCTCCAGAATGACGGACCAGCCGCGGTAAAAGGCCGTCAGGAACTGCGGGGAAAAATTGGGCATGGGTGGGGCCGGCGTGGCCAGGGGCAGCACCTGGTAGTAGCGCAGCTGCAGCGTGGCCCACTTGGCGCGGTCGCCAAACTGCTGAAGCTGCGCCTGGCTGCTGGCTGCCTCGGCGCTCTGGCGGCGGAGTTGGCTTTCGAGGCGGACTTTCTCGGTGGGCGAGGTGGTGCGGGCCAGCTCCTGGCGCAGCTGGGCATCGGCGGCCTGTTGCTCGGCGAGGTGGGCGGCAGTAGCCAGCATTTCGGCGGTGATGTCGGCCGAGGCGATGTCTTTAGTTTCGATGTGGCCCAGCTTGCCGAGCGCGGCTACCAGCGGAATAAACTGCGCAGGTGGTACTTTCAGCGTCATTTCCTGGCGGCGCTGGCCTTCGATGCGGCTTTCGTGGGCGGTGCCGAGGTAGGCTCCGTACCGGTCGAACAGGGCGTTGATGTGGTCGGTGGCCTGGTCGAAATCAGCCACTTCCATGTTGAGCTCGGCCTGGTAGGCCACCGAGTGGCCGGGCTCGGCCTGGGCGTGGGCCACGGCTTCGGGCCGGGTGGTAGCACTTTCGGCGCGTGCTTCGGTGGGGGCGGGCTGGTGGTGGGGTACATCTGGCGTGGCAGCCGAATTGGGGGCGGAAACGGCCGCAGTTTCGGCGGTTTCTTTTTGGGCGGATTGGCTGCACCCGGCCAGGCCTAGTCCGAGCAGGACGGGCAATATCAGGTATTTCATCAGAAGAGTGGGGGAGGTATGCTGAATGAAAAAGGACTCAGCGGCGCAGCTGGTGCTTTATCCAAATTCGGAGGAGGGGTAACCCACGCCCCGCCAAATCCACGGGCGGGCCGGCGTTTTCGCTTAGGGTATCTGGCCGGAATATTTGGCTGAATAGCTGGTTTGAAAACGCTTGGGACCTTTGTTGGCACTTGATTTAAGGTGTTCATTCACTTATGTCTTAAATAGTTGGTTAACTGACATATTAGCAAGATTTTTCGGGGCTGCCGGCTGACGTGGGAATGACCGGGAAAAATCAACCGGCCGCCAAAACTGTTTAACTCCTTCCGGTTGCACGAAGCAGCCGGGTTAAGGCTTTAATTATTATGAAAATCGGAATCATGGGTGCCGGCCATATCGGTAGCGCCCTCGCCGTGCGGCTCACTAGCCTCGGCCACTCGGTCCTCATTGCCAACTCGCGCGGCCCCGAAACGCTCAGTGACGTGGCCCAAAAAACTGGTGCGAAGCCTGTGACGGCCCGCGAAGCGGCCCAGCATGGCGAAATCATCGTCGTGACCATCCCGCTGAAAAATATCCCCGACCTGCCCCAGGACCTGTTTGAGGGCGTGCCGGCCGACGTGCCGGTTATCGACACCAGCAACTACTACCCCCTGCTGCGCGATGGCCGGATGCCCGAACTGGAAACTGGCGACCTTACCGAAAGCGAGTGGGTGCAGCAGCAGTTGAGCCGGCCCGTGGTGAAGGTGTTCAACAACATCTACGCCGCCCACCTCGAAAATAAGGGCCTGCCTGCCGGTTCGCCCGGCCGCATTGCCCTGCCCGTGGCCGGCGACGATGCCGCCGCCAAGCAGCAAGTAATGGCGCTGGTAGAGGAACTGGGCTTCGACGTCGTGGACGACGGCACCCTGCACGAGTCGTGGCGGCAGCAGCCCGGCACCCCGTCCTACGGGGCCGATATGCCGGCCACCGAGCTGCGGGAACATCTCGCCAGTCTCGGCACCAAGCGCACATCAGAGCAGCACGCGCAGTATATGGCCAACCACGCCGCGCAGGAACGCGAGATGATGAAGCAGTTTCAGGCCTAGGCAAGTGCCGAAGCGGCTGATTTATAATCGTTGAAACCAACGTCCTGAGCTTGTTGGAGCATTACTTCTGCTTCGATAAGCTCAGGACGTTGGTTTTGCGGCATTTATACCTGCCAATTGGCTCCCGGCGAATCAGACCAATGCCCGCCGCGCGCGCCAGCGACGTAGCGCCCACCATCCCAGCGGGGCCAGCAGCAAAAAGGGCCACAAGGCCACCAGCCCGATAAACAGGCTGGTAATTATCGTCCAACCCGTATAAAACGACTCGACCACGCGGCTGGCAAACGATACTACCGGTGCTTCGGGCACCGTTTGTGGAATAAGCTGGTAGCAGGCGAGGGAAATGGTGGAGTAGCCCACCTCGTCGTCCATGGTTTTCAGGCGGCTTTCGGTGCTCTCGATTTCCTCGCGCACTTCGCCAATCTTGCCCTCGATTTCCAGAATCTCGCTGATTTTTTTGGCGCGGCCCAGCAGGTCGATATAACGTTTCTCAACGGCGCGCTTGGTGGCCAGGCGGGCGGCCACATCGGCGTGCTGGGCCGTGATGTCGTCGGTAGTCAGCTTCTTTTCCTCCACGGTGCCCAGGCCGTTGAGCGAGGTCATCAGCGCATGGAAACGGGCTGGACGCACCCGGATGGTCATCTGCTGCCGCCACTCGCCGTCTTCGCGGGTTTCAGTGGCGGCACTTAGGTAACCGCCGTTGGCGCGGACGAGGGTATCGAGGCGGGCGCTGGCGCGGGTAATGCTGGGTACCTTCAGGCGCAGCTCGGCGTGGTAGATGAGCAGGCGGGCGGGGGCTACCGCCTCAGTTGGAATGGGCAGCGGGCTGGCGGCCACGGGGGCGGTTTCGCCCGATGCTTCGTCCGTAGAGCCACTAGCATCGGCCACGGCATCGTCAGGGGCCGGTGGCGCATTCATTGTAGGAGCGGCGGCCGTTTCTAACGGCTCCATTGTCACTACGGCTTCTTTCTTCTGCGCTTGGCTGCAACTGCCCAACAGGGCGGCCAGCCCAACGATAATTCCGAGGGGATACTTCATGGTCATTCGACTAAAAAAGTGAATTGAAGGAGAAGCTGCGCAGCTGCTTTAATGCCAACGCTGGAGGCGAGGTAACCCGTATGCGCGGGGCGAAAAATTCGGGCAAAAAAATACCCGGCGGGTGGGCCGGGTATTTTCGCAAAACAAGATTTTCGATGGAATTACACCCGCCGAATATCAGCCCCCAGCGCCTGCAAACGCTTGTCGATATGCTGGTAGCCGCGGTCAATCTGCTCCACATTGAGGATGGTGCTGGTGCCCTCGGCCGAAAGCGCGGCGATGAGCAAGGCCACCCCGGCCCGGATGTCGGGCGAGGTCATGGTGATGCCGCGCAGGCGCGTGCGCTGGTCGAGGCCGATGACGGTGGCACGGTGCGGGTCGCAGAGAATTACCTGGGCCCCCATGTCGATGAGCTTGTCGACGAAAAACAGGCGCGACTCAAACATCTTCTGGTGAATGAGCA
>JALYUI010000431.1 GCA_030853845.1 Bacteroidota bacterium
ATCGTGCACGGCCCCAACCCCACGCTGCCCGCCAACGCCGGCGTGAACGACAATATTCCGATGCAGTTCGACTTCCGCAGCATCTACACCAGCATTCTCAAAGACTGGTTCCAGGTGACGCCGGCCACGCTCACCCAGCTGTTCGGGCAGTCCTTCCCCTACGTGCCGGTACTGCGCCCGGGGGCCGTCACGGCCACCGCCGCAGCCGTCGAAACGGCCGAGTTTACCGTGTACCCCAACCCGGTAGCCCGCGACGGGAGCGCCACCGTGGCCTACGACTGCGCCGGCGGCCACGTGCAGGTAGTGGTGCTCGATACACTGGGCCGCGAAGTGCGCCGTGCCCTCGACCGCGTGGTGCCCGCCGGCCTCCAGCAATTGCCCCTCGACCTGAGCGGCCTGGCCGCCGGGGCCTACTACTGCCAGGTGCGCGAAAACCGGCGTACCGGTTCGCGTATTGTGGTAGTAGAGTAAAACGTCTGATTTCTAATCGTTAGCCGGTGGCGGTTGCGGCTGTCTCTCAGGGGGCTGGCCGTAGCCGCTACCGGTTTTTTTTCGCCGGAATCCGAAAAAAGGCAGCCCGGCCGCAGCCTTTTCCGTAGAGGGGATGCGCGGCTTCGGCCGCCGCTTCTTTCACATCTCCTTCTCAATACGACTCCGTTTATGGAAGCTCAACTCGAACAAATCGAAAAAATCCTGCCCGAAGACCTGGCCCGCACGTTCGAAAGTGCCTACCACGTATTTCAGGGCAAAGCCGAACACGTGGATGACTTACTAAAGCACGGCGGCGTGCTGTTGCGCAAAGCCTCCCGCAAACTCTCCCCTACCCAGATGATAGTCGGCATTGCCGCCCTGGCGGCTGTAGCCGTGGTGCTCATCAGCCGCGCCGACGACTAGGTTTTCGTACCAGCTTTGCTGGTGCTGGATAATTGAAAAGGCGACTTCCGGAACGGAAGTCGCCTTTTTTGGTGGGTTGTGGAGATGCAAAAAGTACGGAATGTTCAGCATGACGTTCATCATAAACGTCGTACATCTAACACCTCACCGAATATCAATGCTAACCGGCACTTGCAGCCGCACGGCCACGGGCTGCCCGTGCTGGCGGCCCGGTTCGAAGCGCGGCAGGCGCAGCACAGCATCAAGAATGGCTTCGTCGGTGGCAGTGCCAAGGCTGCTGAGCAGCGCCGGGCGGGTGACGCGACCATCGGGCTCCACCACGAAGCTCACCTGGGTGTCGCCGCTGGTTACGCGCTCAGGATAGTGCATCAGCTCCTGAATGGCGGCCTGGAGGGCGGCGGCATCATCATAACCTGGGAGAGTGGGCATTTTTTCAACCTGGGCGTACACCTGGTTTTCGGGCACGGGCGGGACCGTGCCGGCCGGTGGCGGGCCGGGCCGGAACCATACGTGCAGGGTCTGGTACTGGGCCACGGGCTGGTCGTCGTAGCCCTGGGCGGGCTGCCAACGCGGAAAGCTGTGCACGAGGCGCAGGGCCTCGTCGTCGCAGCCGGGGCAGAGGGAGTTGATGACTTCCAGCGCGCCCACGCGGCCGTCGGGCTTCACCACGAAGCGCACCGTAACGTGGCCTTGCAGGTCGCGCTGCTGCACTTCGGCGGGCGTGGCTTTATGCTGGAGCAGCCAGGCTTCGAGGGCCGCGTCGCCACCAGCAAAGCTGGCCGGGCGGGCTACCTCGGTGGCCGCAAACACGTGGCGCGGCGACAGAAACATCACCGGCAGCGTGAGCAGGGCCGCCACCGGCTGGCCCTGGTAGAGCGCCGGCCGCAGCCGGGGCAGGTGGCGCACGGCCGCCAGCGCCGCCGCATCGCAGGCGGGACTGAGCGACTGCACCACGACGGCCTTGCGCCCCACGCCGCTCACGCCCACCACTACGCGCACGAATACGCGGCCTTCCACGCGGCCCTCGCGCACCTCGGCGGGCAGTTGTAGCTGCTTCTGCAAGACCTTAATCAGGGCCACGTTGTCGCCGCCGTTGGGCAGGGCGGGCAGCTGGTCGACGTAGCTGAACACCTGGCTGGTATCGGTGGCGTACTGGTCGAAGCGCTGGGCGGCGGCGGGCCGGGCGGCGGCCAGCAGCAGCGCGGGCAGCAGCAGCAACAGCCGCAACAGCCGCAGTCGGCCCGGGCGGGTGGGGATGGGGTGGAAATCCATGCTGCGAATTTACGCCGGTAGCCTGTGTGGGATATGGCCAGCCGACTGTTCGTGGGCCTGAGCGAGTGAGAAATCGATTGGGCTGTCGCTCCAGCTGGCCAAATAGCCGGTTGCTGCGACGCCACTTCCGACTCAGGGATGCGGTTGGGCGGGCACCATCAGGGTAATGGGCAGTAGAAAGTTGAAAGCGCCCGGCTGACCATCGCAGCAGTAGGGTTCGAAGCGCGGCAGTTGCCGAACTGCCGCGAGTACCGCTTCATCCAAGGCGTAGCTGAACCCCCGCACCATTTTCACTTCTCCCACCAGCCCATCGGCCCGCACGGTGAAGGAGACGTCGCCCCGCCAGCGCTTATCTTCCGACCAGCAGGTTGGGTAGCGAATCAGGCGCTGAATAGCCGTCAGCACGGCCTCAGCCCCGCCGCCGCCCGGTAGCTCCGGCCCGCCGGCTCCCGTTGCGCACGGGGCTGAAGCTGCTTTAGTACTGGGTGTAGCCGCCATTTGAGCCAGGGCTGGATAGCCGCCCGCTACCAGCAAAAGCACCAGTGGCACCTGACAACGAAGCGAGAATGCCACCATGCTGAACGAGCTACTGGGTTTTAATGCAGCTGAAAGGAATCACCATCCTTACCGGCACGCGCTGCCCGGCCTGCCGGCCGGGAACCAGGCGCGGCAGCTGCTGCGTGGCAGCCACTACGGCAGCACCCAAAGCCGCCGAAGTAGCGCGCCGTAGCTGTACCTTGGAGATAACCCCGGTAGGAGTTACTACGAATTCGACTACAGCCGAACCCCCATCACTGCCGCGCGGAAGACGTAGATTTTGCATAATGACCTGCCAGATGGCAGCATCACCCCCGCCACTGGGAAGCTGCGGCATCTGCTCGACATACGTG
>JALYUI010000471.1 GCA_030853845.1 Bacteroidota bacterium
TACGACCCCGGCCAGTTCCACCAGCGCCTGATGGCGGCGCTGGAGCCGCTGGTGCCCCACAGCAACGGCCGCGGCAACGACACCCAGGCCCGCATGATGACCTGCTTCCTGCGCCACGAAACCCAGACCGCCGCCGACCTGGCCGCTTCCGCCAGCATCGAGCGCGTGGCCGGCAGCCGCGCCCACACCGCCCTGGTCACGGTCGGCCTGCTGGCCTGGACGCGCATCGGCCCGCGCCGGGTGTTCCGCCTCACCCGCTGGGGCGAAGACTGGCTGCTGGCCGTGGGCCGCTGCGAGGTGCCGCCGGCCCGGCCCACGGTGAAATAGCCAAGTTATATTCGAGTAATCGTACTGCCTCGCACAGCTATGTCCAATCCACCGGGTATGAAATTCTTTTGGGCAGTCTTGGTACTGTTTGTCCTTTTAAACATGGCTTTGCTAGCCGGAATAGCAGTGTCCGTTATCAAGCTACTGCGCCCCGCCCGTACCCCTACCAGAGCAATAGCAAGCCTGCTGCTGATGATATGCTTAATCATAGCGGGTTTTGAGCTGGTATTGTATAGCAACGTTCGCTGAGGTCGTAGGATGCTGCAATACCTTTTTATTTTGATACCTATGAGCCCGCTCTTACTACTTGGCTCCCTACAGCCCATTGCTAACTTTCTGGGCGCAATTGGTTTGGCTGCAGGCATATTGCTAGTGTTTATGGCATCGGGCTTGCGCAAAGCCAACGTGTCGAACAGCAGCTTTAGCAACTTCCTGGCGCTGATGATGAGCCTGGCCGCCGTGGTTCTGTTCATCGCGGCCGGCTTTCTCTTTATCCCTGACTGGTAGTGAAGTTTCCTACGCCGGGCGCATCGGCCGCTTCTCCAGAATCAGCTTGGTGCGGTACTCGTAGAGGCCCATTTCGAGGCCCACGGGGAAGGTGTGGGGGTTGAGGAAGCGGCGCACGCTGGGGTCGAGGCTCTGTACTTCGCGCTGGGCCAGTTCGCGGCTCTCGGCCAGGGAGGGCAGGTCGAGCACGCGCCGGCCGCGCCGGAACACCGGCTCCAGCAGCTCGCGGAAGGGCGTTTCGGGCCGAATGGGCAGGCGGCGGGTGCTATCGGCCGGGTCGATGAGGATGAGGTTATCGGGCAGGTCCTCGGCCGTGTTGTAGAGCATGTCGGCGCGGGGCTTGCCGTGCTCGTTCAGGTAGCGGCGCACTTGCAGGATGCCCGGGATGCTGGTTTTGGCCACCTGCTCGGAGAGCTTGATGGTGAAATCCCAGCCTGAGTCGTCGGCTTTGCGCAGGGCGGCCAGCTTGTACACGCCCCCCAGCGCCGCCTGGTTGTAGGCCGTCACGAGCTGGGTGCCCACGCCCCAGGTATCGATGCGCGCGCCCTGCTGCTTGAGGCTGGTGATGAGGTTTTCCTCCAAATCGTTGCTGGCCACGATGCGCGTATCCGGGAAGCCGGCCTCGTCGAGCACCGCCCGGGCCTCGCGGCTGAGGTAGGCCAAATCGCCCGAATCGAGGCGGATGCCGGCCAGCTCGTGGCCGTTGGCACGCATGTCGCGGGCCACCTTAATGGCCTGGCGCACCCCCTCGATGGTGTCGTAGGTATCGACCAGAAACACCGAGTCGTCGGGAAAAGCCTGGGCGTAGGCCGCGAAGGCCGCCGCCTCGTTTTCAAAAGCCATTACCCAGCTGTGGGCGTGGGTGCCGCGCACCGGAATGCCGTAGCGCTGCCCGGCCAGCACGTTGCTGGTGGCGTCGCCGCCGCCCAGGTAGGCCGCCCGGCTGGCCCCCAGGCCGCCATCGAAGCCCTGGGCGCGGCGCAGGCCAAACTCCAGAATCTGGTCGGTCGGCCCGGCCGCCTCGCGGATGCGGGCCGCCTTGGTGGTAATCAGGGTCTGGAAGTTCATGATGGTGAGCAGAGCCGTTTCCAGCAGCTGGGCTTGCAGCAGCGGCCCCTGCACCCGCAGCATGGGCTCGTTGCCAAACACCACCGTTCCTTCTGGCACGGCATCGATATCGCAGCTGAACTTGAGGTGGCGCAGGTAATTCAGGAACTCGGCCGGAAACAGCGCGCTGCCCTTGCTGCCGCGCAGGCTGCCGAGGTACGCCAGGTCATCTTCCGAAAATTTCAGGTTCTCCACCCAGTCCACAGCCAGGGCCAGGCCGGCCGCCACCGCGTACCCACCCTCAAACGGGGCCTTGCGGAAGTAGAGGTGAAACACGGCCTCGCGGTCCTGAATACCCTGCTGCCAGTAGCCGTAGGCCATCGTGAGCTGATAAAGGTCGGTGACGAGGGCCAGCGAGGGCGCGTAGAGGCCGGAAAGGGGAGCTGCGTTCATACCACGAAGTAACAGCCGGCCGGCCCATTTGCTTTCGGGCGGGCGGGGTTTCGCCCCGGGCGCTACCTTGGCCCCGCAATGAGCAAAAACCCCAAAACCGGCCGCCCGGCCCCTGCGCCCTCCACTCAAAAAAACACCGCCAGCCGGGTGCGCGGGCTCGACGTGCGCTGGCGGCTGGCCCTGGCCCTGGTGTTGGGCCTGGCCGTGGGCCTGCTCAGCCCGCACTCCCTCGGGCCGCTGGCTCGCACCGTGGCCGGCTGGCTCGGCTTCAGTGCTTGCGACGTGGGCCTGATTCTGCTGGGCATGTGGCAGGCCGATGCCGACGACATTCGCCGGGTGGCCGCCACCGAAGACCTGCCCCGCACCCTCGCCTTCGGGGTAATCCTGGTGGCCGCTACCGCCAGCCTGGGGGCCGTTATCGGCCTCATGGGCTCACTGAAAGACCTCACCGGCACCATGCGGCTGGTGCACCTGGGGCTGTGCGTGGGGGCCGTGGTGCTGGCCTGGCAGCTGGTGCACCTGGTCTTCACCCTGCGCTACGCCCACGCCTACTACAACGCCGATGCCGACACTGGCCACGACACCGGCGGCCTCGTGTTTCCCGACGACCAGGACCGCGACGAAGGCCAGCCCAAGCTCACGCCCAACTACATCGACTTCGCCTACTTCTCCTTCATCATCGCCATGACGGCCCAAACCGCCGACATCGGCATTGCCAACCGTTCGCTACGCGCTACGGCCCTGCTGCACGGTTGCATCGCGTTTTTGTTCAATACCGTCATTGTCGCCCTCACCATCGGTACCATCAGCAGCCTGCTCAACTAAGCGCCCGGCGGCGGCGGCAGGCAAGCATTTTGCCCGGCTACGTACTTATACGGGCGGCTCGCCGTGAAAAAACCTGGCAGGTGCTGGCCGCTTACGAAATCAGCCCCCGGCTCACGGCCAGCTTGATGAGGGCGGCGGTGTTCTTGGCCTGGGTTTTGGCGATGATGTTCTGGCGGTGGGTTTCGATGGTGCGCTTGCTGGTGAAGAGCTTGTCGGATATCTCGCCGTTGGTCATCCCCTCGGCAATCAGCTTGAGCACTTCCAGCTCACGGGCCGTGAGGTCGGCCCCGGTGGCCCCGCCGTTTTCGTCGGCTGCCTGGCTGGCCGACTGAGCCACGGCCTTGTAGAGCATGTTCAGCCCGATTTCGGTGCACAGGAAGGGGCTGCTGGCGGCCACCGTGCGAATGGCGTGCTTGATTTCGCTGATAGCCGCGTTTTTGAGCACGTAGCCCAGGGCCCCCGCCTCCAGCATCCGGGCCACGTAGTTCTCATGGTCGAGCATGGTGAGCACCAGCACGCGCACGTCCGGAAAGCGGCGGCGCAGCTCGGGCATGGTGGCAAAGCCATCGAGCATGGGCATCTGCACGTCCATCAGCACCACATCGGCGGGCGTGCTTTCGAGAATGGACAACACTTCGGCCCCGTTGCTGGCCTCGCCCACGATGTCGAGGTCGGCTTCGGCCGAAAGCAGGGCGCGGATGCCGTCGCGCAGGATAGTGTGGTCGTCGGCAAGAATCAGGCGGGTCATAGCGGGCACGGACATAAGACTTGAGAAAACGAGTTCCAGCGCACAAGGTTGGCTCCGGAAAGCCACCCGGAATAATGGCTCCGTATTTGTACCAAGCGCCCACAGCCGGTCCCGCTTTAAGCGGGGATTTATACGGCTTTTCCGGGCCTCATTATAGTTGAGCTTGGAAACGACGTAGTTTCGGCCTGCCAATTTCGAAAAATGGTCCGCTACGCTTAAAAAGGTGCTATATTTCTACCCCTCGATTTTCGCTCGCGCCCTATGATTCGACTGCTTCTTACGGAAAGCAACCCGGCCGGGCGGCAGGCCCTGTGCCTGGCGCTGGCCGCTGCGGCCGGGCTCGAAATCGTGGCCGAAGCCAGCACCGGCGACGAGCTGCTGGCCGGCCTCGCCCGCGCGGCCCCCAGCGTACTGCTGCTCGATTTGGCCCTGCCCGACACCGATGCCTTTGCCCTGCTGGTCCGGCTGCGCGAGCAGCTGCCCCACCTACGCATCCTGGCTCGTGGCGAGCTCACCAACGAGCACTATGTGGTGCGCGCCTTCGACCTGGGTGCCCACGGCTACCTCCTCAAAAGTGCCCTGCCCACCGAGCTGGTGCACGCGCTGGCCACCGTGGCCGCCGGCCGCCCCTTCCTGGGCGCTGAAATTGGCCTCACGCTGCTCAACCGCCTCTACGCGGGCAGCGCCGCGCAGGGCGACATCGCCCGCGCCGCCCTCGGCCTGAGCAAGCGCGAAATGGAGGTACTGGCCCTGGTGGCCGAGGGCCTCACCAACGCCGAAATCGCCGAGCGCCTCTTCACCAGCAAGCGCACCATCGAAACCCACCGCCAGAACATCATGGACAAAACCCAAACCCGCAATACGGCCGCGCTCATCAAGCTGGCCGCGCGCCAGGGCTTGCTGCCGCAGTAGGGGGTAGGTATTGGGTGTGGGTATTGGATAGAAAAAGTACGTCATGCAGAGCGTAGCGAAGTATCTCGCGTGCCACCACTAATCAATGACGATGCAACGATTGAGTTAGTCACTGCGAACGAGATGCTTCGCTACGCTCTGCATGACGTACTTTTTCTATCCAATACCTAATACCCAATACCTAATACCCAACACCTAATACCCAACACCTAATACCCAACACCTA
>JALYUI010000533.1 GCA_030853845.1 Bacteroidota bacterium
GGCCACGCGCGTACTCGCAGAGGCCACGCTACATTCCGCTTGCCCAGCCAGCGGGGCCGAACTATCTTTGCGGCCCGAACCACCATCCTTGAGGGGTGTCCGAGTGGTCGAAGGAGCACGCCTGGAAAGTGTGTATGGGTCTCAAGCTCATCGTGGGTTCGAATCCCATCCCCTCAACAAAAAGCCCGTTTCCGCGTTGGAAATGGGCTTTTTTAATGGACCGTGCCCGGCAATGCCTTATTGCGGCCGGGGCCGTAAACTTGCGGGGCCGCCGGCTGGTGGCCGGGTGCTGCCTTCCTATCCCATTTCCGATGAATTTCCGCCTCCGCCAACTCTGGCAGCCGCTGCGCGAGTCGCTGTGGTTTGTGCCGCTGCTCATGGTGCTCGTGGCCCTGGGGCTGGCCTACGGGCTGGTGCAGTTCGACCAGGCCAGCAGCGTGCACGGCACCCGGCGACTGCCGCTGTTCTTCGGCATTGATGCGGGCGGGGCCAGCGGCATGCTCACGGCCATTGCGGGCTCGATGCTGACGGTGGCGGCACTCACGTTTTCGCTGCTGCTGGCGGCGCTGGCGCAGGTCAGCAACCAGTATTCGCCCCGGGCGCTGCGCAATTTTATGCGCGACCCGGTGAACCAGTTCGTGATGGGCTACTTCGTGAGCGTGTTCACGTTTGCCCTGCTGGTGCAGGGCACCATTCGGGAGGGACGGGCGGTGCGGTTTGTGCCCACCACGGCCGTGCTGATGGGCCTGTTGCTGGCCCTGGGCGGGGTGGCGGCCCTCATTTTCTTCATCCACCACGTCGCCGAAGCCCTGCAAGCCGGCACCCTCGTGCAGCAGATTACCACCGAAACCGAGCGCGAAATCGCCCGTCTCTTTCCCTTCGATTTTGGCCACGAGCTGCACCCCGACGCCCGTGCCGCCGCCGAAACATTCGTGGCCGAGCCCGCCGGCTGGGTGGCCGTGAATGCCGCCGAGGCCGGCTATCTGCAATACGTCGACACCCGCGGCCTGCTGGCCTTCACCACCCGGCACCGCACCGTTTTGCGCCTCGATTGCCACATCGGCGACTTCGTGGGCCGGGGCCAGCGCCTGTTCAGTGTACGCGCCGGCCAGGACCGCGCCCCCACCGAACCCGCCGACTGGCCCGCCGACCTGCGCCGCTACGTGAGCCTGGGCCGCCACCGCAACCCCGAACAGGACGTAGCTTTCGGCCTCCAACAGCTCGTCGACATCGCCCTGAAAGCCCTTTCGCCGGCGGTGAATGATACCACCACCGCCATCATGGCTATCGACTACCTGGGCGAGCTGGGCGGGCAGCTGGCCCGGCGCGAGTTCCCCGGCACGCTGCGCTCCGACGGCCGCCACCTGCGCGTGCTGGTGCGGGTATACACCTTCGAGCAGTACATGCAGCTGGCTTTCGACCTGGTGCGCGAAAGTGCCACCGCCAATCCGGCCGTGCTGCGCCGCATGCTGCGCGCCCTGGCCCTGGTGGCCACCCACGTGCGCACCCCCGACCGCCTGCCCATCCTGCGCGAGCAGGCCGCCCTGGTGCTGGACCAGGCCCGCACCACTCTGCCCACCGACTACCTGCGCCAGCAGGTGCAGGAGCTGTACGATGAGCTGAGCCCGGCCTGGGCGTAGCGCGAAAGGTGCCGGCCCACTGCAATCCGGCGCTCCTGCTACTTTTGGGGCTGGCCTCCCCTGCCAATTTCCTATTCTGTGATGACCGACCAACCCACCTCGCCGCCCCCCGCCTACTTCCTCTCCCTGAGCCTGGAAAACGTGCGCAGCTTCGGCGAGAAGCAGACCATTTCCTTCGCCCGCCCTGATGGCCGGCCCGCGCAGTGGACGATTATTCTTGGGGATAATGGGGTGGGGAAGACAACGGTGTTGAAGAGTTTAGCTTCACTGATGAATGAAGCCCATCCTTTGAACAGAGAGGCCAATGCTTCAATAGCAGCAATGTGGAGACTTGGAAACACTGTATGGCGTCCATATAGGCATGAAGGACAAGAACCCGCAACGGTTCAAGTTATCAGTGTTGAGGGTTTTAGATTAAGTGATGACCTCGAAATGTTTAGTAAGATTGAGCATGGCTGGGAGTCAGAAGTGGTGCGTCACATCAACGGTATTAGCGGCAATCCTTTACCAGATGGATTGATATGTTATGGATATGGCGCAGGAAGGACAACAGGAAATTCTACTTTAACTGATTCACTAAATACCAGTTATCCCTATGATAGTTTGTTTGATGACCGTGCTGACTTGCTAAACCCTGAAGAATGGTTCTTACAAATGGAGTATAGCTCCCTCAAGGGGGATACACAAGCAGGAAAGTCATTAGAGCAGATAAGAGAGGCTTTGTTGCTTGTGTTACCTGATGTAACGAACATTCGCATAGCTAGCAAAGGCCAACAACAATACCTAGAACTACAAACCCCCTATGGCTGGGTGCGCC
>JALYUI010000555.1 GCA_030853845.1 Bacteroidota bacterium
CATTCATGCAGACTTCCAACCCTACTTTCACCGTTGAGCGCCTCACGTTTGCTACCCTCAGCGAATTGCCCGATAGCTGGCAGAGCAGCGACTACCGCGCCCTGCTCGACAAGCTGAACTTCGACAACCCAGCCGCCATTCCCGAGGCCGAGGTGAAGGAAATGTGCCAGATGGCCCTTACCGACCTGGAGCCGCGCGAGGCCGCCGAAGTAGTATTGACCTACCTCTACCCCGAAGCGCTGAACGCCGGGCAAGTCGACAACCTGGCCTTCCAGATGCTGACCGAGCGCCTGTGGGAAGAAAACCCCGAGCTGCCGCTGCACCGGGGCTTCTACCAAGCCACCCAGCTGCTGCACGAAGCTTACAACGGCACCTTCCCGGCCGCCAAAGCCGTGGAATTCCAGGTGAAGTGCACGGCGGCCGACGCGGCCGGCCTGGCGGTATTCGGCGAAGCGCCCGCCGCGCCGCTGCTGCGCCTGCTGGCCCCCGGCCTGCCCGGCAATGCCCTCATCAACCGCCTGTTCTCGACCCAGCTCGAAGGCGACTCGTTTCCGGAAGCCGAGCACATGCTCTGGCAATTGAACGTGGTGGAGCAGTCGGCCACGGCCATCACCTTCGACGTGGTGAGCTCGGCCTACTGGCTGGAAGACTTCAAATACGCCGACACCTATCAGGCCCCCACCCACGCCGACGCGGTGGTGACGGAAGAAGCGTAGCAGCGGGCAATGCAGTTTGCGGCGGGCGTTTCACCCTCCCAACGTGGGTGTGGTTACCCGCTTTCTCGCCTTTCCAACCCCAGAATCCTAGATGCCTAATTGACTATTGTCAAGCCAGCAGCACGCTTCTTGCCCACCAGAAAACTGATTGTTAAACCAACGCAGGCCACATTTTACAGAGTGGCAATCGTTGGGCGGAATTCGGTTTGCTGAGCAAATGATAAACAAAAGCACGCCAACGCAAACCAAAATCTGTAACGGGCCGTTACATTTGCGTAGTAATCATCATCATCATCGCCATGCAACCGCTATTCATCGACATACTTGCAGCGATTACCTCGGCAGCAGCGGTGGGCGGCTTGTTCTCTACGTGGCGCAAGCTGACTAAAGCCACCGAGAGTGGTCCGCTGGTTGTTACGCGCAAAGGCACAAGCAAGTCCGTTGTATTGCCAAAGGAATATAGCCATGAAGCTGTGCGTGAGCTTTGTGAGCTTGTAGCGTAATTATCTTTTGTCTATTTGAGGAAGGCCCGGCATATGTCGGGCCTTTTTTATACCGCAGCCTCTGGTGGCGGCGTGGCTGCTGGATGAGGACTTGGCGATGATAGCGGCTGCGAGTACGCTACCAATTGGCGCATGATACCTTCATGGCGCATACGTCGGACAGCGGTGGCATCTGCTTCTAGTTCGGCGCGTTCCGGCGCGTTCGGCGGCAGGCTCTGTAGTCGCTTATTGATAGTTGCTAAATAGGCATCAAATTCCCGGCGCACTTTGGTTGATTCCCGCCAGTCGCGCCATTCCTTCGCTCCAACGCGAAGCAGCCAAAACACAACAATCGAAACAAAAGGCGTGGAAGCTACCGCTGCTCCCTTTATAGCTGGGTCTTTGAACAATACGCCCGCGTATACCGCAAGGGCAGCAGTTAACATAGCTTGCGGGGTTTGTTCTTTTACGGTAGGCTGCTCCTTTGCGAGCGTGGATTCTTCGGGCATTACTATGAAGACGGAGAACGGAAGGATATTTTTAAAAAGCTCATTAGAAAGAACGGCACTACCAAAGCAACGGGACAAAGCTACGTAGCTTGGCAAGCGGTTTTGTTCAACTAAATGGTTTTCGGTGCGGGGCACCGTTATACCAATGCTTTCGCGGATTTTTGGTAGTCGCCAATGGCTTGTATAAACCATAAGGTGCTGACTCCAATTTATTGCAAACGCCGGCAAAAGGCTTTACACGCCATCCAACCTGACCGTTACTAACCTCGCGTATGGAAGTAGTTACCTGCATTTTTAGATAATCCGAGCTACAGATTAGCGGCTTGATGCCGACAGATTTATAGCGAATGGCAATTTCTGGCAGACCAATTACTGTTCAGGCAAAATTGATGGTGCTTCAACCGGTCGGACCACCTCGGTCGGTCTGACCGGGTTACCAACTTACGCCCCCGCTTCGTCCCCGACACCCGGCTTTCGCGTATGCGGCGCTACCTTGGCAACCAACGCGGGCATTGCGCCCGCCCCTAACCGGCAACTGCGGAAATCCCGATGAAATCCTTTCCCCTGCGACGTAGCCTGGCAGCGCTGCTGCTGCTGGTGGTGCTGGGGGCGGGCGTGGCGGCCTGGCTGCTGGGCAGCGGCTACGCCGAGCGGCTGGTGGCCCGCAAGGTGCGCCAGGGCCTGACGCAGCGCTCGGAGCTGGTGCTGGCCCCGTTCACGGTGCAGGTATCGCCGTGGCGCGATTTTCCGCACCTCACGGCTTCTATTCAGCACCTGACCCTCACCGATACCTCGTTCCGGCAGGCCGTGCCGGTGTTCTCGCTGGGCCGGGCCGACCTGCGCGTGAACCTGCGCGGCCTGCTGCACGGGCGCGTGGACGTGAGCCGGGTGGAGATTACCGACGTGGTATTCGCCGAGCGGGTCGACTCGCTGGGGCGGGCCTGGGGGCTGCGCGGCAAGCGCGCCAAGGGCGATGGCAAAAACCCTACGCTCAACCTGAAGCTCGATGAGCTCCTGGTGCACAACTTTCATTTCAGCTCGCACAATGCCTTTACCAAGGGCCGGTTTGGGGTGGCAGTGCGCGAGGCCCGGCTACAGGCCCGCCTGCTCGGCGGGGTGCTGCGGGTGGCGGGCCGGCTCGACGGGGAGCTGAGCTACTTGCGCACCCGCGTGGGCACCCTCTTCGAGCGCGAGCCCGTGACGGCTCTGGTGCACTACCGCTACTCATTTGCCGACCGCCAGGGCCGCCTCTCCCGCACCCGCGCCACCCTCAACGGCGACACCGTGCGGGTGAGCGGCACCCACACCCTCGACCCCAACCACCCCGAGGGCACCCTGATGAACCTGCGCTTTGTGGGCAACCAGCCGCTGGTGAAGGTGCTGGCCGCCGCCCTGCCCCCGCGCCTCGACCCCTACCTGGCCGGCGCTACCAGCCCCAGCAAGGCCCACATTCACTACACCATTACGGGGCTGAGCGGGCCGAAGCTGGTGCCCCACAACGTGCTCACCTTCGGGCTGCGCGGGGCCAGCCTGCAATGGCCCGAAGCCGCCCGCCGCATCAGCCGCTGGGATTTGGTGGGCACCTACGACAACGGCCCCGGCCACAACCCGCGCACCACCCAGCTCACGCTGCGCCGCTGCCGCATTTATTCGAAGGCCGGCCAGCTCGACGTGGCCCTGACCCTGCGCAACTTCCGCCGGCCCGTGGTGGATGGCCGCTTCCGGGGCCGCGCCGTTTTGCCCGAGCTGGCCGCCCTACTGCCCTCCGACCGCTGGCAGGCCCGCAGCGGCACCGCCGACCTCGATGTGCAGGTGCGCGGCCAGCTGCCGCCCCGCACCGACCGCCCCGCCCCGGCCGTGCTGCCCCCGCCGCTGTCGCTGCGCGGCACCATTACGCTGCACCAGGCTTCGCTGCGGCTGCCCGCGCGCGGGGCCGATATCACCGAGCTGGACGTGCGGGTGGGCCTGCGCGACAGCCTCTGGCACCTGGCCAACGCCTCGGGGGTACTGAACAAAATGCGTTTCCGGGCATCGGCTACCACGGTCAATCTGCTCGGCTACCTCAATGGGCTGAGCCCTAGGGCCAGCATCAGCGGGCAGTTTGCCGTCGATGAGCTGCGCGTGGGCCAGCTGCGGGCGCTGCTGCGGCCCATTCCGCACGTTGGGCGCGGCGTGGTGGCCCCGGCGGGCAGCGCGGCAACCCGGTCGGGGTTCAACTTTGGCCGGGCGAAACGCCGGCCCGCCCGCGAGGCCATCGACAAAGCCGAGCTGGCCGCCACCATGGGGCGGGCCCTGATTCCGCCGGGGCTGCGGCTCGATGTGCAGCTGCAATGCCAGCGCCTGCTACTGGCCGCCGACACCCTCACCGACCTGGCCGTGACCGTGAAGCACGATGGCCGGCTGGTGCAGCTGCAGCACCTGGCCGGCCGCATGTGGGGCGGCGACGTGCGCGGCGACCTGCAATGGCCCACCGACTCGACCAACCGCGTGGCCCCGGTGCAGTACCGCGTGCGCGTGCACTTCGCCACCCTCGACTACGAGCAGTTTCTGGGCCACCTCAACCGCGAGCTGGCCCGGGGCAGCAGCCCCACGCCCCTGACCCCCAAGGCCCGCCGGCCGGGCGGCGCGCCCGCCGTGCGCGACCTGCTGGCGCAGGCCAACGGCCAAATCACCCTCGACATCGACCAGGCGACCCTACCCGAGGGCGAAACCATGCGCAACGTCAGCCTGCGGCTCGACAAAGAGGGCAGCACCGTGCACATGCCCTACCTGCGCTTCCTCACCCCGGAAAACGGCCACGGCGAGGCGTCAGCCACGGCTTACTTCGACGGGCTGAAGCTGCGCAACGCCGATGCCGACCTGACCCTGCGCTACGCCACCCTCGACGTGCAGCGCCTGCTGGGCCTGATTGCCCGCCTCACGACTTCCACCGATACTACCTCGACGGCCCGCACCCAGGCCCGGGCAGAGCGCCGCGCTGAGCGCAAGGCCGAGCGCCAGCGCCAACCCAGCAACCCCGCCCTGCTGGCCGGCGGCATGCTCACGGCCGTGCTGCGCGTGGAGGCCGACGAGGTGAACTACGCGGCCATGAGCGGCAGCAACTTCCACCTCGTATCGCACCTGCGCAGCGGCGAAGCCCGGCTCGACAACTGCTCGCTCGATGCCTTGCAGGGGCACCTCAGCCTGAGCGGCTACATGCGCAGCCCTGCCAACCGCGCCCACCACCCCACTCAATTGCAGGTGCGCCTCCAGGATATTCAGCTGCCGGCCCTGTTTGGCACCCTCGCGGGCATGGGCCTGGGTACGCTGGGGGCCGAGAATGTGCGCGGCACGTTGCGCGGCGTGGCCGACGTGCACACCGACCTGGGCCGCACGTTTCTGCCCAGCCTGAGCAATTCGGCCGGCTACCTCAAAACCAGCGTGCGCGAGCTGGAGCTGATAAACGTGGAAGCGCTGATGGAAGCCCTGAAATTTATGAAAGCCGAGCGCACCGGCCACCTGTATTTCGAGCCCTTGCAGGGAGAATTTGTGCTCGCTGAGGGCCAGGTCATCATCCCCGGCCTGCACCTCGACAGCAACCTGAGCAACCTCGAAGTGGGCGGGCACTATGGCCTGGCCGGGGCCTCCAACCTATTTATTGGCCTGCAACCCATGAAGGCCCTGTTCGGCAACAACGACAAGCGCATCGAGCGCATCCAGAGCGGCGCACCCATGACCAAGGCCGACGCCAAGGGCAAGGACAAGCTCACCTACGTGAGCCTGCGCCGCACCGCCCCCGGCGAGAAGTTCAAAGTGCGCCTCTTCCAGCGCGACGAGCAGCGCGATGGAATGGCCCGCCTGCGCGAGCAGTACCGCACCTACCTGCGCACCCAGCGGCTGGATACCACGGTGCGAATGGTGAAGTGAGGGATTTGGAGTTGAAATGGTTGGAGAAAAAAGAACGTCATGCAGAGCGCAGCGAAGCATCTCGCGTGTGGTAGTAACTCTATCGATAGAAAAAGAATTAGTGGTGGCACGCGAGATGCTTCGGCCGCGCTCAGCATGACGTTCCGACTTAACGTTCCAACTTGACGCGCAGCATAACGTTCTTTGCCAGCTCGCATAAGTCCCATGAAACTGCTCCCCTCCTGCGCCTTCGCCGCTGCCCTGCTCCTGCCCCGGCCCGCCGCCGCCCAATCTCCGACCGCCCAACCCGACACGGCTACCACCCGCCAGCAGTACCAGAAGCTCGACCGCCGCATCCGGATGCGCGACGGGGTGCAGCTCTACACCGTGGTGTACGTGCCGCGCGGGGCGGCTCCGGCCACGCCCTACCCCATCATCATGGTGCGCACGCCGTATTCGGCGGGGCCATACGGTGAAAACCACTACCGCCCGCAGGCCGGCCCCAGCGCCGAGCTGACGGCGGAGAAGTATATTTTCGTGTACCAGGATGTGCGGGGGCGGTATTTGAGCGAGGGCCAGTTCGAGGAAATGACCCCGGCCCTGACGCCAGCGCAGGCCAGCCCCACGGCCCACGATGAGAGCACCGACACCTTCGACACGATTGAGTGGCTGCTGAAAAACGTGCCCGGCAACAACGGCCGCGTGGGGATGGTGGGCATCAGCTACCCCGGCTTTTATGCCACGGCGGCCCTGCCCAACGCCCACCCGGCCCTGAAAGCCGTGTCGCCCCAGGCCCCGGTCACGGATGAGTTTATTGGCGACGATGCCCGGCACAAGGGCGCGTTTTTCCTGCTCGACAACTTCGAGTTCACCAATTACTTCGATATTCCGCGGCCGAAGCCGGTGGTGGATTACGCCCCGCTGTTCAAGTTCGAAACCAAGGATGTCTACCAGTTTTTCCTCAGGCTCGGGCCGATTAAAAACGCCAACCTGCCGCAGTATTTCAACCACCGGGCGCGCATCTGGAACGAGTATCAGCAGCACGAAACATACGATGCCTACTGGCAGGCCCGCAACAGCCGGCCGGCCCTCACGGGCCTGGGCAGCGCTGGGCCGGCCGTGCTGGTGGTGGGCGGCTGGTTCGATGCCGAGGACCTGTTCGGCGCGCTCAACACCTACAAAGCCCTCGAAAAGCAGAACCCCGGCATGCGCAACCACCTGGTGATGGGGCCGTGGACCCACGGGGCCTGGGCCCGCCCCGACTGGAGCAAGTTTGGCTCCCTGCGCTTCGGCAGCAACACCGCCGAAACCTTCCGCCAGACGCTGGAAACCCCGTTTTTCAACTTCTACCTGAAAGACAAAGGCACGTTTAACCCGGCCGAAGCCACCGTCTTCAACACCGGCACCAACGAGTGGAAAACCTACCCGGCCTGGCCCCCGGCGGACGTGGAAATGCGGGCGCTTTACTTTCATGAAGCTGGCAGGCTATTTTTAACAGCTTCTGAAAAAGAACCGCAAATACCGCTCTCGGGAATGGTTAAAAGCCTCGATATAACTCCCAATAAAGTCAAGCACCAAGCGCCCTTTACCCAATACCTCAGCGACCCGGCTAACCCGGTGCCCTACACGGCCGGCGTACACGGCAGCCGCGTCAACGAATACATGATTGAGGACCAGCGCTTCCTCGCCAAGCGGCCCGATGTGCTCACCTTCCGCACCCAGGCCCTGCCCGCCGACTTCACCCTGGCCGGCCCTCTCGAAGCCGACCTGTGGGTGAGCACCTCCGGCACCGATGCCGACTTTATCGTCAAAGTCATCGACGAGCTGCCCGACGGCACCCAGCGCCTGGTGCGCGCCGAGGTGATGCGCGGCCGCTTCCGCAACAGCTTCTCGAAGCCCGAGGCGTTCAAGCCCAACCAGCCCGCCGAGGTAAAATACGAGCTGCCCGACGTGCTGCACACCTTCGCCCAGGGCCACCGCCTGCTGGTGCAGGTGCAAAGCACCTGGTTCCCGCTCGTCGACCGCAACCCGCAAACCTTCGTGCCCCTCGCCACCGCCGACGCCAAGGATTTCCAGAAAGCCACGATTCGGATTTACCACGACGCGGCGCACCCGTCGGCCGTGCGGCTGACGGTGCTGCGGTAGGGGGGTTGGTGGACTTGAAAAAGAACGTCATGCTGAACGCAGCGAAGCATCTTTACTGCGGTAGTATATCCTAACGATTGGATTACTACTGCGGTAAAGATGCTTCGCTGCGCTCTGCATGACGGTCTTCTTTCCTCCTACCCATTCAACCCCACCAGCCCGCGCATAAACGCATCGGTAAAATCGGGGGCAAAATGGCGCACGTTGGGCAGGTGGGCAAACTCGCGGGCCGCGTGGGTGGTGGTGAGCACCACGGCCGCCATGCCGGCGTTGCGGGCGGCCTCGGCCCCTTTGGGCACGTCCTCAAACACGAGGCACTCGGCCGGGGGCACGCCCAGCAGCTCGGCGCAACGCAGGAACACCGCCGGGTCGGGCTTGCTCACGGCCACGTCGTCGGCGCTCACAATGGCCTGGAAATAGGGCCGCAGGTGCAGGTTGTCGAGCACGAAATCGATGTTGAACGGCAGGGCGGCCGAGCCAATGGCCAGGGCAATGCCCTGCTGCCGAGCCCGCGACAGAAACGCCGGCAGCCCCGGCAGCAGCTGCAGGTGCAGGCGGAATTCCTCCTGGTAGCGGCGCTCCTTCAGCAGGCCCAGCCCGTCCATTTCCTCGCCGCTGAACCGGTCGGGGCCAAACACGCGGGTGAGCACCTCCCGGTTCTTGCCGTACATCTGCCGCTTCACCTCGTCCCAGCTGAAGCGGCCGCCCAGGTCTTCGTTGAACAGCCGCTGCCAGGCGCGGGTTTGGTACTCCATGTCGTGCACCATCGTGCCGTTGAGGTCGAAGAGAAAAGCGGGCATGGGGGCTGGAATTACTGTGGGATAAGCACAAAAAAGCACGTTTTGACCCCCTTACTTAAAAACCCAGCTAAAGACGAGTAAAATCGGTTCAATGAAACGGCCCGAAAGTAAACCTGCTCCATTCAGTTAAAAGAGCTGATTTTTCAAGCTGGTTGCTGGCCCGTTTAGCTGCTTAAGACCAGAAGCTAATTTCATAGTGCTCTTTTCCCTGCGTCTGACTCACCACCGTTTGGCCATCGTAAATGCGCAGCATTATATTGTATTGGCCCTGGGGCAAGGCGAATTGCTCCAGCTCCCCAATGTAAGAGGTGGGGCTCATCACCGCAACCGTCCCGGAACGGCAGGTAAAGCTCCCGACCGTTTGGCTGTCACACCCCGGCTGGTTTATGTCTGGCGGACGTGTTAACAATTTAACGGTCACGTCGACTGTCATGTTCCGAAGGGTATTGATGGTGAAGTAGACCGTAGCCGTAGCCAGCGGACTGCTCAAATCGATTTCATAGGAATCTCCGCCGATAAGGTCAATGGCGGTTAAATCAGCAAAAATTACTTGGAAATAATCTGCAAAAATCTTGTAGTGATATTCAAGCATGCTTCGGGCAAAGTTTAGCGAAACAGTCAGAAAAGCAAAATGAATGGGTTTCCGTATGCCTTTCTGATTCAGCCGAACCCACCGACTCGCCACGGGGCGCCGTCAATTCGCTGGCTATCCGTGCCGGTGGGCGTCAGGCGTTTCTCTAGCGGGCAATCCCCCGGCGTTTCCAGGCAAAATAGGCAATCACCCCGATGACCAGCACAGTCCACCCGATTCCGATTGCCTTTATCATTCCGGGCAGTAACATGGGAAACAGGAAGGTGTCCACTTTGCCGGTCTTCCAAAACACCCATTCACTTGCTAATCTGGTGGCAAGGGCGGGACTTCCTGTTTCCAGGACAATAATGCCATCCCCTGTCACCGGATTCAGTCGAACGGCGGTATTGATGGGCGGTGTGCTTTTTCCATCATGCCCGATGATGAAATCCTGGTCATCGGTGGTTGCGTAGAGCACCGGCCCAAGCCCCCAGATAGCTACGCCCATTTTTTGCCCGTGCGCTTCCCGCATTCTTTTCAGGGTTGCGGCCGTAACAACCCCTCTGCCGATGGGCTCGTTGTGTGGGCCTTTGAGATGGGCCTGAAAAAACAACGCCAAGTCAGCGAGCGACGTGTACAACGAAGTGGCGGCCAAAGCGGTGTAATGACGGGGTGTATAGGTCGTGCCGTCTTTGTTGTAAAATTCAGCCAGCGAGGAAGGCGCGTTTTCCTGCCACAGGTAGGTTGAATGCTTCATGCCCAACGGCTGGAATACGGCCTCTTGCATAAAAACCGCAAACGGTTGCCCGCTTACTTCTTCTACCACGAGTTGCAGTAACGTGTAACCGCCGCCCGAATAGGTAAAAGCACTCCCGGGCTTCATCCCGACGTGCACCGCCCCGCTGATGCCCTCGTCGGCGTCGGAGGCTTTGGTCAAGGATTGTTCGAGCGACTGGACCGGCGTTCCTGGTGCAAAACCGGAATACCCCAGGCCATCGGTGAGTCCGGCGGTGTGGCTTAACAGCCGTCGAACCGTTACGTCGTCGTTATTGAATTCACTCGGCGGCAATTGCCACCGCGTCAGGTATTTGCTGACCGGCGCGTCCAGGTCGAGCTTGCCCGCTTCTACCAACTTCATGACGCCAACCGCGGAAATCCATTTGCTCAGGGAGGCAACCTGAAAAACGGTGTTTCTGTCCGTCGGTTTTCCGGCCGAATGATAC
>JALYUI010000587.1 GCA_030853845.1 Bacteroidota bacterium
CATTCAGTTACTTCGCCGAGCAGCGCGTGGATGTGGCGATAGTGGAGGTCGGCTTAGGCGGCCGCTTCGATTCGACCAACATTGTGAATCCGCTGGTTTCGCTCATTACCAATATCAGCTTCGACCACCAGGCGTTGCTGGGTAACACGCTGCCCGAGATTGCGGGCGAGAAGGCCGGCATCATCAAGCCCGGCGTGCCGGTGGTGGTGAGCCAGACCCAGCCGGAGGTAGCCGGAGTGTTCCGGCGCGAGGCGGCCACCCAGCTGGCCCACCTGGTTTTTGCCGACGAAATCTACCAGGCCGATTTCACCGCCGAGGCCGACCCTGCCACCGGCCTGCGCCCGCTGGCTCTGCGCCAGTACGGCCGGCCCTACCTGCCCAATGCGGAGCTGGGCCTGACCGGTGACTACCAGCAGCTGAACCTGCCCGGCGTGCTGGCCACTCTCGACGAGCTGCGGGCGCAGGGTTTCCGCATTACCGAGGCGGCCGTGCGTAACGGCCTGCGCCAGGTGAGCCGGCTGACCGGCCTGCGCGGCCGCTGGAGCATTATTGGCCGCCGCCCACTGGTGGTATGCGATACCGGCCACAACGCTGCCGGCCTCAGCCTGGTGATGCGGCAGCTGCAACGGGTGCCGCACCAGCGCCTGCACCTGGTAATCGGCACCGTGAATGACAAAGACGTGCCCGCCATGCTGGCTTTGCTGCCGGCCGCAGCGGCTTATTATTTCTGCGCCGCCGCCATACCGCGCGCGCTTCCCGCCGCCGAGCTGGCGGGTCTGGCGGCGGGGTTGGGCCGCAAAGGGGAGGCCTACCCGTCGGTAGCGGCGGCAGTGGCGGCAGCCCGGACGGCTGCCAACCCCGACGACGTGGTTTTTATTGGCGGCAGCACGTTCGTGGTGGCCGAGGTTGAGGAGCTGTACACGGAATTGTAAGCAAGGCGCTGCCTAATTTTGAGGCTTGCCCGGCTGCGTAGCTTTTGCGCGCGGCCTTCTGAGACCTCGCATCTTTTCCCAATTAAGCCTTGGCCCGAGTTAAACTACAGCGTTTCCAGGATAACGCTTCCCGTCCCGACATTGTTGAGCCGGGCAAACCCCAATATGAGCAGCTCGGCGGCCGCTGGCGCACCGAATTTTTCGCTCAACCTTTTCCCTTAACGCTGGAAGTGGGCTGCGGCAAGGGCGAATACACCGTCGGGCTGGCCCAGCGACACCCAGCGCGCAATTTCCTGGGGCTTGATATTAAGGGCGAGCGCATCTGGCGCGGCAGCTTCCGGGCCGCCGAAATGGGACTGACCAATGTGGGATTCGTGCGGATGCGGGCCGAAGCTCTGGCCGCGCAGTTCGGGCCGGGCGAGCTGGCCGAAATCTGGATTACGTTTCCCGACCCGCGCCCGCGCGACCGCGACATCAAGCGCCGCCTCACCTCGCCACGCTTCCTGGCGCTCTATGAACAATTGTTAACTCCGGGCGGAAATCTGCATTTAAAGACCGATAACGAGGGCCTTTTCGAATTTACCCTCGAAACGTTGGCGGCTCGGCCGGGCGCAGTGGTAGAACGATTTACGCACGACCTTTACTCCGAAACTGACGTGGAATTCAGCGAGGCCCAGGCCATTCAAACCAACTTCGAAGGCAAGTACCGCTCGATTGGCGTACCGATTAAGTATGTGCGCTTCCGGCTGACCGAAGTGGCATAGCTCGCCGCTACTCCGTTTCCAGGGCTTCGAAAACAGCTTCCAACTGGTCAAAATCGCGAAGGCCCGGTTTAACTTCGTCGCCGGCCGGGAACGTGAGGCCGGCCAGTGGCAGCTGGGTAGCCAACTCGAGAGCACGCTTCGGGTTGAGTCCCGGGCCAAGCCAGAGTGGATGTCGCGCCGCCAAGGCGGCAACTTCGGCTTGCTGCGCGGGGCTTATTTGAGGTGGCAGCTCCAGTATCAGGCCCAGGGCGGAGCTTGATTGCCCGGCCAACGTACTTAGTTCGAACCCGGTGAGCTCCAGGTAAACGGGTGGGGCAATTTCGGCTATAGCTACAGCCGAACGGTGGGAGCGGAGCAGCACGGCATCGAGGCCGCACTCAGCAGATAAAGCATTAATATCCGCTGCACTAAGCTGGTCGAACTCACCAATCAGTTCAACTCCGGCTACCCAGCCAGTCAGCTCTTTTACCGTCCTGGCATCGAGGTGGCCAGGCAGGTGGGGGTCGAGCACGAAGGTGATTTTGTCGGCCCCCATGCCGGCGCAGTAGCGGGCATCCGAGAGGTTGTTAATACCGCGAATCAGAAGAGGTGTGAGGTGGGGCACGAAAGCAGGTTTAGGTTTTTTGGCGAGGGTGCGATAGGTTTCGGCGAATGTCCGGCACCGCCGTGGGACGGGGCCGGGGCTGCAAAAGTAGGGCCGGTACCGGGCCGGCGGCCAGCCCGGCCGGGCTCTGTATCTTCGTGCCCATGAATACTACCCGCCGTGCCCCGCTGCTGGCCCCGTCGTTTCTGGCCGCCGACCTGGCCAACCTGCAAGCCGAAACCGAGATGCTGGCCACCAGCGCCGCCGATTGGCTCCATTTTGATGTAATGGACGGCCGCTTCGTGCCCAACATCTCCTTTGGCCTGCCCGTACTGCAGGCCGTGGCCCGCTATGCCAAGCAGCCCATCGACGTGCACCTGATGATTGAGGAGCCGCAGCACTACCTGGCGCAATTCCGCGACGCAGGGGCCAGCGGCATCACGGTACACTACGAAGCCTGCCCGCACCTGCACCGCGTGGTGCAGCAAATCAAGCAGTTGGGTTGCCGGGCCGGGGTGGCGCTGAACCCCGCCACCCCGGTTGCTTTGCTCGAAGACATTGCCGCCGACCTCGACGTGGTGCTGGTGATGTCGGTGAACCCTGGCTTCGGCGGGCAGGCGTTCATTCCCAATACGCTGAAAAAAGTGGCCATGCTGAAAGAGTTGCTGGCCGACACCGGCTCGGCGGCGCTCATTGAAGTGGATGGCGGGGTGAACATGGAAAACGCCGGGCCGCTGGTGGAAGCCGGGGCCGACGTGCTGGTGGCCGGCAATTTCGTGTTCAGTGCCCCCGAGGGGCCGGTGGCCACGCTGGCCCGCATGCGGGAGCATCTGGAAGGGCTGGAAATGGGTATGGTCGCAGCTGGCCGTCGGCAATAGGAGGGCAGTCTGCTCGTTGTGAATTTCGTGAAACAACCCCCAATCCTCCCTCGGCTGCCCCAGTCGTCTACTTTGCTTAACCTGGCCCCGCTACCGGCCGCTTTTGCGGTTGTGCTGGGCCTGCTGCTCCTTCCCGGGGCTCCGGCCACTGCGCAGGTTTCGCCGGAAACCAATGCTTCGGCTGGCCGCGACTATACCCTGACGGGAAACCTGCGCGATGCCGCCGGGCAGCCGCTGGAGCTGGCCGCCGTGGGCATCGAAGGCCAGTCCGTGGGCACGAACACCGCTGTCGACGGCAGCTTTCGCCTGGTGGTGCGGGCCGCGAATGACAGCCAGCCGCTGGTACTGGTGGTGCGCCGGCTGGGCTACCTGCCCATCCGCCAGGCGTTACACCTGCCGGCCGATGCCGCCCGCCCGCTGCGCCTGACTATGCGCCTCGATACGAAGTCGCTCGGCAATGTGCGGGTGACGGCCCGCGCCGACCAGGCCGACACCCGCGAGCAGGTGAGCATTACGCGCATCGACCCGCAGGCGGCCAAGGAAATTCCGTCGCCGTTCGGCGATTTCAATGCCATTTTGAAGACGCTGCCCGGCGTAATGTCGAACAACGAGCTGAGCAGCACCTACAACGTGCGCGGCGGCAACTACGATGAGAACCTGGTGTACGTGAACGGCTTCGAGATTTACCGGCCGTTTCTCGTCACCTCGGCGCAGCAGGAAGGGCTGAGCTTCGTGAATGCTGACTTGGTGAAGCAGGTGGAGTTCAGCAGCGGGGGCTGGCAGCCCAAGTACGGCGATAAGCTGGCCTCGGTGCTGAACGTGGACTATAAAACGCCCGAGAAGTTCGCGGCATCGCTCACGGCCAGCCTGGTAGGCGGTGCGGCCCACGTCGAGGCCCGCTCGGCCAACGGCCGGGTAAGCTACCTGGCCGGCGTGCGTTATAAGAACGCGCAGTACGTACTCAGCTCCCTGAAACAGCAGCAGGGCGGCTACAACCCCACTTTCTACGACGCGCAGGCTTTCGTGAATATCGGGCTGGGCCACAAGGATGATGTGCAGCGCACCACGTTGGGTATCCTGGGCGTACTCGCTCACAACGACTACCGCTTCTCGCCCGAAACCGGGCAGGCTACCTTTTCTACCGGGACCAACCAGTTCACCCGCTTGTTCATTGGCTACGCCGGCCGCGAGCGGATGCAATTCGATACCTACCAGACCGGCCTCAACCTGAAACATGATTTCAGCTCGCGGCTGCAAATGGAAGTGTTGGCTTCGGGCCTGATTTCGCGCGAGTTCGAGTACCGCGACGTGGAAGCCGCTTACTCGTTTGCTGAAATCAACCGCGACCCCAACTCGCCCGATTTCAACCAGGCAGTGCGCCAGCGCGACCTGGGCTCGGAGTTCAAGCATTCGCGCAACCATCTCACGGCATCCATTTTCACGGCCGAAACCCGTGGCCGCTGGACGCCCACCGGTACCCACACCGTGCGTTGGGGCGCTAAAATCGGCCGCGAGAAAATCAACGACGTGCTCGACGAGTACAGCTACGCTGACTCCGCCGATTTTGTGCCCGATGCCCGCCGCACCCGCCTGCTCTCCGACCTGAGCCTGCTGAGCACCCGCAGCCAAGGCTTTGTGCAGGATACCTGGAACCTCGATTCGCTGCAAACCCTCACCTACGGCCTGCGCGCCCACTACTGGACCACAAACGGGCAGCTTGTTATCAGCCCCCGGGTGCAGTTTTCGCGCATCAGCCGGCAGCATCCCAACCGTTCGTTTAAGGCGGCCGTGGGGGTGTACTACCAGCCGCCGTTCTACCGTGAGCTGCGCAGCCAGGCCGGCGAGCGCGCCGACCCCACCCAGCCGCTGCTGCAAACTGGCATGCTGAATCTGGAGCTCCGCGCCCAGAAGTCGCTGCACTTCATCGTGGGCAAGGAAATTACCTTTCAGGGCTATGGCCGGCCCTTTAAGTTCAACGCCGAGGCTTACTATAAATACCTCACTGACGTGGTGCCCTACGACATCGACAACGTGCGATTGCGCTACTTCGCTAAGAATAACGCCCGCGCCTACGCCGCCGGCTTCGATGCCCGCCTCAGCGGCGAGTTCGTGAAAGGAGCGGAGTCGTGGTTCAGCCTGGGTGTGCTCACTACCCAGGAAAACGTGGTTGGCGATTCGATGAACGTGTATGACTCGAACGGCAAAGTGACGGCCCGGGAGGCCAAAGGTTACATTCGCCGGCCCCAGGACCAACGTCTGAACGTGGGCGTTTTCTTCCAGGACCACTTGCCCAACAACCCGTCTGTGCGCGGCTACGTCAACTTCGTGTTCGGTTCGGGCCTGCCATTTAGCCCGCCCAATCAGCCTGACCTGCGCGGTACTTCCGACCTCGTGCGCAGCTACAAGCGCGTCGACCTGGGCTTTTCCAAAGTAGTGGGCCTGAAAAATAACGACTCGCCCAAAGCCCACTTCTACAGCTTCGACAACCTGTGGATGGGCCTGGAAATCCTGAACGTGCTTGGCGCCAACAACGTGGCCGGCTACAGCTACCTGCAGGACGTGAATGGGGTGACGTACTCGGTACCCAGCTATTTGTCGCAGCGGGTGGTCAACCTGCGGATTATTGCCCGGTTCTGATTCTGAAGAATTTGCATCGGCCTGTTGGAAAGTCTTTTACGTAGTGGCTGGCAGGATAGCGGAATGAAAGCACTGTGAGACGCTGCGATTTAACATTGCGTGAAATGACTGCTGTGAATCGGATTCTATGTTCCGCAAAACATTATGGTAGTCTTGCCCGTTTGGCTTTCCGAACTACCTTTGCGTCCAGCATGACTTCCCGCACCCTTCATTTTGCCTTCGTTTCGCAGCCCGCCGTCGGCGTAGCTGGCGTTGTGGTGGCTTTGGGGCATGGGCATCACCGCCATCTGTGGGAGGCCGGGCAGTGCGCCGGGTGCTAGTACAGCACCGGTAGCCCGAGTCTCCACCGCCACCGTCCGGGGTGATTCCACGTCGGGTATCCATTTTATCAGTTTGGGAAGTGTTGCACCGGCTCGTGGGCCGGGCATTTTAGCTGCGTTTATAGCGTGGCCGGCCTCCCGCCAACCTCTCTACATGCTCCGTTTAGCCATTCAGAAGTCCGGTCGCCTCAGCGAAGACTCCCTTGCGCTCATCCGCGAATGCGGCATCAGCTTCATCAGCAGCTCCTACAAGCTCAAAACCGAAGCTACCAATTTCCCCCTCGAAATTCTGTTTCTGCGCGACGACGACATTCCTGGCTACGTGCAGGATGGCGTGGCCGACCTCGGCATCGTGGGCCAGAACGTGCTCGTTGAAGCTGGTTATCCGGGCCTCGAAGTCGAAACGCTCGGTTTCAGCAAATGCCGCCTGAGCCTGGCCGTACCCCGCGCTGATGCCTACGCCTCCATTGAGGCGCTGCAAGGGAAGAATATCGCCACATCTTACCCCAACATTCTGGGCCGTTACCTGGCCGAAAACGGGGTGCAGGCGCACCTGCACACCATCAGCGGCTCGGTTGAAATCGCGCCCAGCATCGGTCTGGCCGAAGCCATCTGCGATATTGTCAGCAGCGGCTCGACCCTGCTTGGCAACGGCCTGCGCGAGGTAGAAACCGTGTTTCGCTCTGAAGCTGTCCTTATTGCCCAGCCCAACCTGAGTCCCGAACAGGCCGACCTTCTCGAGCAGTTGCGTTTCCGGATGCAGGCCGTGCGCCGCGCCAAACGCAGCAAATACATTCTGCTGAATGCTCCCGTGTCGGCCTTGGAAGAAGTGCGCCGCCTGCTGCCGGGCATTAAGTCGCCCACCGTCACGCCACTGGCCGAAGCAGGCTGGGTGTCGGTGCAGTCGGTGGTGCAGGAAGACGACTTCTGGCACATCACCAGCCAGCTGAAAGCCGTCGGGGCTGAAGGCATCCTGGTGCTTCCCATCGAAAAAATGATTGCCTAGCCCCGTACGTTATGCAGTTCTATTCCAATCCAGCGCCCGAAACCTGGCCCGAGTTACAGCAGCGCCCCGCCGCGGGCGAAGCGCCGCAGGTAGCCAGCCGCGTCCGGGCCATTTTCGAACAGGTGCGCAGTGGGGGTGATGTCGCCCTGCTAGCCCTGGCGGCTGAGCTCGACCGCGCCACCATCAGTAGCCTACTGGTAACTGACGAAGAATTTGCTGCTGCCCGCGCCCAGGTGCCGGCCGCCTTGCAACAAGCCATTCGGCAGGCCCAGGCTAATATTGAAGCATTTCACATCGCCCAGCGCGAGCCGGAAATCAAGGTTGAAACCATGCCCGGCGTGTTTTGCTCCCGCCGTTCGGTGCCGGTGCAGCGGGTGGGTCTTTACGTGCCTGGTGGCACGGCTCCCCTGTTCAGCACCCTGCTGATGCTGGGCGTGCCCGCCTGCCTGGCCGGCTGCCCCGAGGTGGTGGTGTGCACCCCGCCGCAACCCGACGGCGCGGTGAGCCCGGTCATCCTGTTCGTGGCCGAGCTGCTGGGCATTAACAAAGTGGTGAAAGCCGGCGGTGCCCAGGCCATTGCGGCCCTGGCAATGGGCACGGCCACCGTGCCCAGAGTGGACAAAGTTTTCGGACCCGGCAACCGCTACGTCACGGCCGCCAAGCAGCTGGCCGCCGCCGAGTTCGGCGTGGCCATCGACATGCCCGCTGGCCCTTCCGAAGTGCTCGTCATTGCCGATGCCAGCGCCAATCCCGCCTTCG
>JALYUI010000595.1 GCA_030853845.1 Bacteroidota bacterium
GGCGCAATCAGGCCGAGCTTCAGGCCGTCCTCAAAGTCGATGATGCGGTAGCAGAGGTCGTCGGCGGCTTCGACGAGGAAGGCCAGTGGGTGACGGTGGTAGAAGCCGTTGGCCGCGTCTTTGGGCAGTAGACCCAGCTCCTCAGCGACGTGCCGGAAGCGGGCGCTTTCGGTCTGAAAATGGCCGTATTTCTTTTCGGAAGCGCCGCCAACTTTGGCGGCATCCGCTATCAGGCTGGGCTTAGGGTACTTAGTGAACGCGCCCAGCGTGGCGTAGGTGAGGCCCAGGCCGGCGGTGCCGGTGCTGTGCGCCGCGTAGGTGTGCGTGAGGATGCGGAAGCCGGCCGCGTTGCCCTCAAAATGCTGTAAATCGGCTACTTCGGCGGCGCTGAGCTGCCCCAGATACGGCGCGGCGGCGGCACTCAGGAAGTAGCTGCTGATGGCGTCCTCGCCAGAGTGGCCGAAGGGCGGGTTGCCGATATCGTTGGCCAGGCAGGCGGCGGCCACGATGTCGCCGCAGTCCTGGTCGAGGTTGGGCAGCTGCTCTGCCAGGGCGGCATCGGCTTCCATAAGGTGGCGGGCGGCGAGGCGGCCCAGGGAGCGGCCCACCACGGCGGTTTCGAGCGAGTGGGTGAGGCGGGTGTGCACGAAGTCGGTTTCGGGCAGGGGCATCACCTGGGTTTTGCGCTGCAGGCGGCGGAAGGCCGAGCTGAACACCACCCGGTCGTAGTCCTGCACGAAGGCCCCACGCACGGGAGCCGCGCTGGGCGGCGGCAGCTGCTGGTCGGGGAAGCGGCGCTGCGAAAGCAGCTGCGGCCACTGCATGAGGGATTCAGTGGAGGTTGGCATTGGGACTGCTAAGCCTGAATATTCGCGTGGTAGGGATGCTTTGGCAAGCGGACGCCAGGTGAAGCATAACGTTCTGCCGTGATTTTACTTGCCCAATGCATCATCGAGCAGGCGGAAGGGGTTCAGCTTTTCGAAATGAATGGTGAAGCGCAGCGCGTCAGTAAATGCCTGGCGGCTTTCGGGGGTGCCGTTCTGGAACTGGGTCCCCAGCACCGGCACGTACAGCGTGGCCACCGAGCCCAATAGGGGTATTTCCAGGCCCGCATCGTAGAACAGGCGCTGGCCCGAAGTGCGGCCGGGCAGCAGCTGCGACTCGCCGGTGGCCCCGAAATCGGCGAAAACGGCCAGGCTGGTCACTGGCAAGTCAGCCGTCAGGTTGACGGTGCTGAGCCAGGTGGAGCTGGCCACCGGCAAGTAAGCTTTAAAAGCACCGTCGCGGCCGTCAGTCTGGTGCACCTGGGCGGTGAGGGCGTGCGAAATCTGCTGGCGGTCGAAGAAGAAGGTCTGGCGTCGGTAGTCGGGGCTGCCACTCAGGCCCAGCACGAAATCAGACTGCCCCTTGCTTTGCAGGAAGCGCCCGCCAAATACCCTTAGCTGCACCCGTTTGTTGCGGTTATAGTAGCGCAGGTAGCCGGCTTCGGCCCGCAGCAGAATGGGCGTAACGAGGCTGGAGGCCGAGGCATCGAGCTGGTTGAGCTCGACGTGGGCGTTCCAGTGCTGGAGAGCATCTTCGTGGCGCACGCCGTATTCGGCCGTGAAAATGCCCGTCGTGCGGCTCAGGTCCTGGTCGTGCACGGAGGTGAAGGCCAGCTGCACCCGCTGCTGCACGGCCGCGCCGGGCTGGTGCGGAATGGTGAAGGCGAAGGCCGGCTCTACCTTGGTGTAGCGCTCGAAGCGCTGAATGGTGAAACTGGTGGTGAAGCGCCGTGCAAACGAGCCCGGCAGGCTATTTAGCTGCACCCGCCCGATGCCGTTAAGCTCGTTGCGGTTGAAACTATACATGGGCATGGCCAGGTATTGCAGGCGGCGCGGGGCCAGCGGATTGTTATAAAATGCCGCCCCGAGCATGAACTTATCGGAAGTGTTGGCCCCCAGCACCGGCAGCCAGTTCACGCTGGCGCGGTCCCAGCGCTCGAGGCTGAGCAGGGGGCGCAGGCGCAGGGGCTCGGCGCGGGCCAGGGGGCCGGGAGCCAGCTTCAGGCGGTCGTTGCGGCGGTTGAGCTGGGGCGTGAGGTAGCCGGCATCCACCACCAGGGCCACCACGTTGGCCCGCCGAAAGTTGAGCTGACTGGTAGCCTCCTCCTCGTCGGCGGGCAGGTCGGCGTTGCCGAAGGGCGGGGTCCAAAGGGTTTCGAGCACGTGGCCCTGGGCATCGAGGCTGGATACCGGTACGGCCCAGGGCTGCTCCGAATCGGTGCGCACGAGCACCTTCACTACGTCGTTGAAAATGGCCACGGCGCTCAGGTCGGCATCGTAAGGATGCGCGCTGCCGAGCATGTCGCGGAAAAACCAGCCCAGCTTCTGGCCCGTGCTTTCCTCGAACACGGCCTGCATGTCCTCGGGGTAGGGGTGGCGGAACTGCCAGCGGGTGTAGTACAGGTGCATGGCCGCGTCGAACTTATCCTGTCCCAGGTAGCCAGCGAGGTATTTCAGCGACTCGGCGGTTTTAATGTAAACCGTCGTTCCGTAGTTCAGATTGGTGTAGGCGGCCGAAGTCGGCCCTTGCACGGGCTGGGCTTCGCCGTGGGCGGCCAGGGCCTGAAACGGCAGCTGATTGAAGGCATCGCCCGGCAGGTCGTCCAGCTTCAGCCGCTTGGTAAGGGGCGCGGGCAGTATCTCGCTCATTACCCCAGCCTTCGGTTTGGTCAGGCTTTCGACTCGAAACTGCTCGTAGGTGTTCACCCCCTCATCCATCCACGGAAAGTCGCGCTCATTCGAGCCCAGAATGCCGTAGAACCAGTTGTGGCCCACCTCGTGCACGATGGCGCTGGGCTCGGTCACGGTCACCATCGGGTACTCCATGCCGCTGCCGGCGGTGAGGGCACCATCCACGGCCGTAACGGCCGAATAGGGGTACTCGCCCACCCAGCGCGAGTAGTTGCGCACGGCCGAATTCACGTCCTGCAGCCCCTCAATCCACTTCACCGGCTCGTGGTTGGTAAACAGCACCATCGTCTGCACCGTCCGGCCCGAGGGCAGGCGCACGGTATCCTGGAGCACGTTGAAGCGCTTGTCGGCAAACCAGGCGAAGTCGTGCACGCGGTCCTGCACGTAGCGCAGGGTTTTGGTGGTAGATGCCGAGGCCGGGAATTTGTCGTCGGAGCCGAAGTCCTTGTCCGTTTTCTTCGCGGCCGTGACAGCGGCCAATCCGGCCAGGCGGGCGCGCTCGTCGGGGTTTTGCAGCTCGCCGGTGGCTCCCACGGTGTAGTTGCTCGGGAGGGTAATGCTCACGTCGAACGAGCCGTATTCCGAGTAAAATTCGCCCTGGCTGAGATAGGGGATAGGGTGCCAGCCGCGCCGGTCGAGCACCGCCGGCTTCGGAAACCACTGCGAAACCTGGTAGCTCTGCCCCACGTGCCCCATCCGCGAAAACGAGCCCGGCAGCTTCACCCGAAACGGCGTGGCAATAGTTGTTGCCGCCCCCGGAGCCAGCGGCTGGGGCAGCAGCAGCTTGGCCAGGTCGGGGTTTTCGGGGTCGAATTCAAGCTTGGCGGCCTGCCCGTTCACCACAAAGCTCAGGCTGTCGATGAAGCCGCGCTGAGCGGCCGGGGCAAACAGAAACTTGCGGTTGCCGTGCTGCCGCTCCTCGCGGGCAAAGGCCGTGTGGTTGTCGCGGTAGGCGTTGGGCCAGAGGTGAAACCAGATGAAATTCAGCGCCTGAGACGAGTTGTTCTGGTAAATGAGCTCCTCGTGCCCGCGCAGCTGGTGCGTGCGGTCGTCGAGCCGCACATCGATGGAGTATTTAACTTCCTGTTGAAAATAGGGGCCGGCCACGGCGGTTTTGGGGGCCAGGGCGGTTTTCGGTTTGGGGCGGTGCTGGGCTTGAGTCAGACCGGGCAAAACGGCCAACAGGCCGTAGAGCAGATGTTTTTTCATGCGGAAGATAGGGCGGCGGAACAAGGGCCGCAATCCGGCACGAAGCTACGCCCCAACGCCCAACGGATGCCGGCCGCACCGCCAAACTACACCCGCTAAATCGTGGCCAGGTATTCCGGAAACATCTCGCGCCACACCGGCCAGTCGTGGTCGCCGTGGGGCTTCACGTCGAGCCGATGGCGGATGCTTTTCTCGCTCAGAATGCGCGACATATCATAATTCGAGCCCTTGCAGAAGTCGTGCTCCGCCGTGCCCAGGATGATGTTCATCCAGTTGAAATGCTCACTGTAAGCCCCGGGCATAAATTCGGGCGGGTTGTTGTAATACACGTTGTCGTCGTGGTAGCCATCCACAAACTGCCGGATGTCGAAGGCCGCGCCCATCGTGAACAGGTGGGCTACCTGCTCGGGGTGGCGGAAGGCGAAGTTGAGCGCGTGGTAGCCGCCGAAGCTGCTGCCGGCCACGGCAATCTTATCGACGTGGCACTCCTGCTGAAGCATGGGCACCAGCTCCTCACTCAGAAACTGGTCGTAGAAAACGTGGTTCTGCACCCGGATGCGGGGCTTCAGGTGCTTGGCGTACCACGAAAACCGGTCGATGCTGTCGATGCAATACAGTTTCACGCGCCCGGCCTCCACCAGCGGCCGGGCCGCCTCGATGAGCTTGAAGTCGCGGGCTTCGTACTCGCGGCCGCCCGAAGTCGGGAAAATGAGCACCGGGTAGCCCCAGGTGCCAAACACCAGCATGTCAATGTCCTGGCCCAGATGATGCGAGTAGAAGCGTCGGTGTTGTTCGTGCACGGTATGGGAGCGTGAGGTGGGCGGCCCGCCCCGGCCGGAGCGACGCGGCAAACTAGCGAAGAAAACCCGCACTGCCCCGGCCGCAGATGCATTTGCAGGAAGAACGTTATGCAGAGCGGAGCCAGGAATGACGTGCTTCGTTGTTTGGGCTAAAATAATTGCCTTCCTCACTACCAACTCCGCCCGACTGCGTTACTTTGCCCGATGTTACCCGAAAGTATCCCCAGCGCACAGGGCCTCCGGCTGCACCGCCACGTACTGGCCTCGGCCCACCTCGGGCGCGACGTGGAGCTGAGCGTGCTGCTGCCCCCGGCCGAGCTCGGCGGCTCCGGCCCGCTGCCCGTGCTTTACCTCAACGACGGCCAGGACCTGGACCGCCTGCACCTGCCCGCCACGCTGGCCGCCCTGTTTGCCCACGGTGCCCTGCGCCCCTTCGTGCTGGTGGCGCCCCACGCC
>JALYUI010000793.1 GCA_030853845.1 Bacteroidota bacterium
CCAATGGTCAATTCCTCATTCTGCATTCCTCATTCCTCATTAAGCGAAGCGTCTAATCCGCCCGCAGCTCTCTGGCCTGAAACACCTTGGGCAGCTTGCGCTTGCGCTCCACAATCTGGTAGGTGGCGGTATCGGTGGCATCGTCCCAGAACACGTCGGAAATGAGGCCGAAGTGGCGATACTGGCCGGCCTGGGGGGTGGCTTCCTCCACCGAGTCGCCGAAACTGAAGGTGGGCTTGTGATAGATTTCCTTGAACAGCTCGGGGCGCACCAGAAACTGCTGCTCGTCGTAGCGAATGGTAATCCATTCACCCTCTTCGTCTTCGGCAATTTTCTCGAAGAGCTTGCCCACCGGCTCCAGCAGCTCGAAGGCGCGGCGGTTGGCGGGGTGGACGTAGCGGAAGCCGTACTCGGGCGACCAGCCATAAAGGCCAAAAATGACGGGTTTGGGACGGGTTTTCAATGAACAATCAGTAATGAGCAATGAGCAATCGGGAAGCCGGCTTAGCGGCTGTAAAGAACACGCTGGTTTGCCAATTAGCTCCGCAAAAGCCCAAATTGCTCACTGCTCACTGCTGATTGCCGATTGATAATGCGCCAGAATGCGCTCGCGCAATACCTCGCCGTTGTGGTAGGCACTAAGCTTGAGGAGCTGGGGCGGGCCGCCGGCGCGCGGGTGCAGCAGCAAATCGGTGGCATTGGGGGCTACGGTGACCGCCTGCAAATCGCTCCACCGTACGCGGCGTACCCGGCTAATGGGCAGCAGACGCATCCAGAAACCCTCCTGGGTGAAGTGCAGGCCCTGCCGGGCCGCCAGCCGCCCGGCCCCGAATGCCAGGCCCACGTAAACCAGCGTTAACCCCCCATATATCCACGGCAGGTAGTGCGTGCGGTGAATGCCGCTCGCCAGCTCGGCTTCGTGGTGGCGGTGCCAGATATGGTAGCCTTCGAGGGCCAGAATGCCGGCCGCCGCCAGCTCCAGCCACTCGGGGCCGTGGTGCGCCGCGCCGGTCGGATGCCGACGCAGATGCCGCAGCTCGCGGATGAGCAGCCCCACGTAGGCCAGGCCCACGGCCAGCTCCAGCCCCCGCACCCACTCCAGCTCGCCGGTGCTCAGGGCCTCAACCGCGCCCTGCACCAGCACCAGCGCCGGAAACAGGTGGCTGAATGCCTTAGCCCGCTGCCGAATGGCATGGCGGCGATGGTGCAGGGGGTGGTGTTCGACGACGGGCGCGGCGGGAGCATTCATGCGGGCAATTTTGGCAAAAATTATCCCCCTCCCAAATATCCGGGCCGGCCGGCCGGCGTGCCCAAGCCCGATGCCATACCCCGGCGGGGCGTTTGGGAACGCGCTCATTCGGCCAAAAAGCTGCCTGCGCCGTATAGCCAGGCTGTTCACTGCTGATTACCGGCCGCATTTTCGGCTGCGCCCGCCGTGAGTTGCCCTACTTATTCGATGTCAAAAGTTTCCGCTAGCTCCACCGCTTCCGCCGCCGCTGCTGCCTCCGCTCCTAAAGAAACGCTCCCAACTGCTGCACCCAGGACCGCCGCTGCGGCACCCGAGGCAGCTCCGGCTCCCGCCCCCCAGCCCGGCATGGGGGCAGTGCCCCACGCCAACGGCACCACGTTCCGGGTGTGGGCCCCCAATGCCGAGGCGGTGTACGTCATCGGCAGTTTTAATAACTGGGACTCCGGCAAACACCAGCTTCATTCTGAAAACAACGGCTATTGGGCCATTGATGTGCCCGAAGCCCACCCCGGCGACGAGTACAAGTACCACCTCGGCCGCCAGGGCCAGTGGTTCGACCGCAACGACCCCTACGCCCGGCAGGTGACCAACTCAGCCGGCTGCTCGGTGGTGCACGAGCCGCACTTCGACTGGGGCGACGACCATTTCCAGATGCCCGCCTGGAACGAGCTGGTGATTTACGAGCTGCACGTGGGCACCTTCCACGCCCCCGACCAGGACCAGGTGGGCACCTTTATGAGCGTGGCCGAAAAGCTGCCCTACCTGCGCGATTTGGGTATCAACTGCATCGAGCTGCTGCCGGCCACCGAGTTTCCGGGCAGCCGCTCCTGGGGCTACAACCCCGCCAACCCCTTCGCCCTCGAAAGCGACTACGGCGGCCCCCAGGCCTTCAAGGAGCTGGTGAAGCAGGCCCACCAGCATGGCATTGCCGTGGTGCTCGACGTGGTATACAACCACTTCGGCCCCGGCGACCTCGACCTCTGGCAGTTCGACGGCTGGAGCGAGAACGGTGGCGGCGGCATTTACTTCTACAACGACTGGAAGGCCAAAACGCCCTGGGGCGCCAACCGCCCCGACTACGGCCGGCCCGAGGTACGTCAGTACATCCGCGATAATGCCCTGATGTGGCTCAACGACTACCGTTGCGACGGCCTGCGCGCCGATGCCATTGCTTTCATCCGCAACGTGCACGGCGAGGAAGACCCCGGGGCCGACCTGCCCGAGGGCTGGAGCCTGATGCGCTGGATTAATGACGAAATCGACCAGACCATGCCCTGGAAAATCACGATTGCCGAAGACATGCGCGGCAATGCGCGCATCACCGACAGCGTAGCCAACGGCGGCCAGGGCTTCGATTCGCAGTGGGACAGCTCGTTCGTGTATCCCATCCGCGAGGCCCTGACCACGCCCAACGATGCCGACCGCAACATGCCCGCCGTGGCCGCCGCCCTCACCCAGCTCTACAACGAGGATGCCTTCCGGCGCGTCATCTACACCGAAAGCCACGACGAAGTAGCCAACGGCAAGCTGCGCGTGGCCGAGGAAATTATGCCCGGCCAGGCCGACAGCTACTTCTCGAAGAAGCGTACCGTGCTCGGGGCCGCGCTGGTGCTTACTGCGCCGGGCATCCCGATGCTGTTTCAGGGGCAGGAATTCCTGGCCTTCCGGGCTTTCAACGATGCCCAGCCCCTGCGCTGGGACATGGTGGAGCAGCGCCAGGGCCTCGTGCAGCTCTACCGCGACCTCATTGCCCTGCGCCGCAACTACTCCGGCCGCACCCGCGGCCTGGGCGGCCAACACACCCGCATCACGCACGTCAACGACGCCGACAAGCTGGTGGCCTTCATCCGCCAGGCCAGCCCGGAAAACACGCCCGACGATACTACCGTGGTGCTGGCCAGCTTCGCCAACCAGGCCCACGACGGCTACACCATCGGCCTGCCCGGCCCCGGCACCTGGTATGTGCGCTTTAATAGCGACTGGCAGGGATACGACGGCGTTTTCTCGAATTACGAAGCCGTGGCTATGCAAGCCGAGGAAGGCGAATACGACGGCCTGGCCTGGCACGGCCACATCAACATCGCGCCCTATGGCGTGCTGATTCTGTCGCAGGAAGGCTAACCGTAGCGTGGACGCTGCGAGTCCGCGCCTTGGCACGACCGGCCCATAACC
>JALYUI010000636.1 GCA_030853845.1 Bacteroidota bacterium
GCCCCGTGTCGCTCACGGTTATCTACGCCCTTACTAACGTCGAAAGCACCGATGGGGCCATCCTCCAGCGCCCCAGCCACGTTGCCCTGAACAGTAGCGGCGGCCTGAGCTTCCAGTTCGGCCCCAACTTCGGGGCCGCGCCCCAAGCGGCCTGGCAGCGGGCGCTGGCCAACTGGCGCTGCCACACCGGCATGAACTGGGACGGTACCACCCCCACCCCCACCAATACTATTGCCGACGACGGCCTGAACGTGGTGGCCTTCGACCAGGGCGCGCAGCTGCCGGCCCGGGTGCTGGGCCGCACCACCAGCTACTACCGCGGCTGCTATGCCCCCAATGGCGAGGTGATATTCTACGTGAAGGAAGTCGACATGCAGTTCGACGACGGGACCAATTTCCAACTCGGCCCGGCACTGGCCGGCCCGTCCCAGATTGATTTCGAAGGTGTGGCCGTGCACGAGCTGGGCCACGCCCAGCAGCTGGGCCACCTCATTCTGCCCGGGGCTGTGATGCACTACGCCGTGGACTACGGCCAGAACACCCGCGCCCTCGACCCGGCCAGCGACATTGGTGGGGGCCGGCAGGTGCTGCGGGTGCGCAGCTTCCGCAACCTGGGCTGCGGCGGCGCGCCCCTGCTGCCCGCCCCTCTCACCGCCCTCAGCGCCGACTACGCCGCCGGTACCGGCACCACCCTGCGCTGGGCCACCCGCGCCGAGTGCTTCCTGAGCAGCTTCGCAGTGGAGCGCAGCGCCGGGGCCGATACCAGCGCCTGGCAGCCCCTGGGCACGGTGGCCCTGCGCCCGCCCGCCGCCCAGTACACCTTCGTCGATGCCCAGCCGCCTACTGGCCTGCACTACTACCGCCTGCGCCTGGCCCGCCCCAACGGCTCGCTCGACAACGCCGCGCCCCTGCTCGTGAGCACCGCCGGTGCCGGCGTGCAGCTCTTCCCCAATCCGGTGGCCGGCGAGGTGCTCCAGGTGCAGTACCCCGGCGGGGCGGCGGGCACGGCGGTACTGTTCCGCATCTACGACGCGCTGGGCCGCCTTTGCCGCGCCCCGACACTGGCCGCGCCGTCGGGGCTGGGCCTGCTTTCGGTAGGGGTTGCCGGCCTCCGCCCCGGCCTCTACGTACTGCGCTGGCTCGATTCGGAAGGAACCACGGGCAGCCAGAAGTTTGTGCGGGAGTAGCGGCTTTCAGGCTGATTAATGGCAGTATAAAGGTGGTCATGCTGAGCCTGCCGAAGCATGACCGGCTCGCTACTGCCGGCTTGCGTAATTTCCCGGCCCCATCCCACCCACTTCCCACTATGTCGCTCGACCCCATCATTCTCAGCATTCCGCTCTACTTCCTGTTGATTGGGGTGGAGCTGCTGGCTGAACGCTGGCAGCAAACCCAGCGCTACCACCTGGCCGATGCCCTCACTAATATCAGCTGCGGCGTGACTTCACAGGTAACGGCCGTGTTCATGCGCATCGTGGTGGTGGGCGCTTATGCCTTCGTGTACCAGCACTGGCACTATCTGCCCATTCCGCGCACCTGGGCGGTGGGGCTGCTGCTGTTCGTGCTGGTCGATTTCGGCTACTACTGGGCGCACCGCTTCAGCCACGAAATCAACCTGTTCTGGGGCGGCCACGTGGTGCACCACCAGAGCGAAGACTACAACCTGAGCGTGGCCCTGCGCCAAAGCTCGTTGCAGGTGCTGTTCACGTTTTTTATGTACCTGCCGCTGGCCGTCATCGGCTTCGAGCCGCTGTTCTTCGTCTATATCTCGGGCCTGGTCACCATCTACCAGTTCTGGATTCATACCGAGTTTATCGGTACGCTGGGGCCGCTGGAGTGGGTCTTCAACACGCCCTCGCACCACCGCGTGCACCACGGCCGCAACCCCCGCTACATCGACAAGAACTACGCCGGGGCCTTCATCGTCTGGGACCGCCTCTTCGGCACCTTCGAGCCCGAAACCGAGCGGCCGGTGTACGGCATCACCGTGCCGCTGCGCTCCTGGAACCCCCTCTGGGCCAACGTGAGCCACTACCCCGCTCTGTGGCAGCAGGTGCGCGCCACGCCCGGCTTCCCCAATAAGCTGCACGTCGTGTTCGGCCGGCCCGGCTGGCGGCCCGCCGCGCTGGGCGGGCAAATGGAAATTCCGGCCGTGAGCGAGGCCACCTACCAGAAGTACCAGCCCCGCCCCGCGCGCGGGGTGCCCGGCTACGTGCTGGTGCACTACGTGGTGCTCGTGGCCGTGGCCGCGCTGTTCCTGTTCACCCACACCGGCATGGCCCCGGCCGCCAAGCTGCTGCTGGCCGGCTGGGTGGCCGCCAGCGTGGTGGAAGGCGGCGGCCTGCTCGAAAACCGCGTCTGGGCCTGGCAGCTCGAAGTGCCGCGCCTGCTGGCCTCGCTGGCGCTGCTCGTGGGCCTGGGCTGGGGGCAGCCTTGGCTGTCGGTGGCAGCGGCGGCAACTGGGGTGGCCGGGCTGGGGTCGCTGGTCTGGTTCTACAGGCTGCGGCCGGCGGGCCTGGCCACTGCCTCGGCGGCTGGGGCCACGGCGTAGGCAGCCAGCTGGTTCTGGTCGAGGTTGCCGTTCAGCCACTCGCCTTCAATGTTGGCCCCCAGTTTTTTATAGAAGCCAATGGCAGGCTCGTTCCAGTCGAGCACCTGCCACTTCATGCGTTGGGCTCCGGTGGCGCGGGCCTCGGCCACCACGGCATCGAACAGCAGTCGGCCCCGGCCGCCGCGCCGGGCCGCCTCGGTCACCACCAGGTCCTCCAGGTAGAGCATGCGTCCTTTCCAGGTCGAATAGGCCGTGTAGTAGAGCGCCAGCCCGATAATCTGTGCCGCGTCGTTTTCCAGCACAAAGAAGCCGAAGATGGGCTGCGGTCCGAAGCCGTCGCGCTGCATGGCCTCCAGGGTATTGGTCACGGCATCGGGGGCCTTCTCGTATTCGGCCAGCTCCTGAATCAGGCCCAGCACTTGGGGTAAGTCGGCTTCCACGCCGCGGCGCAGCACTACGTTGCTTTCCATATTATTGCTATAGGGGCGTACCAGATTGTAGCAGCGCCAAAAGAAACTGAGCTGCTACCGCATCCGCAGCAACAGCTCAGTCAAAGGTTGCCGGCAGAGCCCGGCAGCATATCTCAAAAGTCGGGAAAAAGCGGAAGCTCCGGCGTAGCTCAGCTAAAAAACCGTGGAAATCCGTCCCTAATCCGACGAATCCATGCTTACATCTGCGGCTGCATCTTCTTCAGGTCCTCAACGGCATTCGGGGCGCTCAGCTCGCGCATCTGCTCGGGCTGCTTGGCCCCCTTGGTGGTGTCGGGAGCGGGAGGCAGGGCCGGCAGCGTGGTAGTGGCAATGTCATTGTCATCGGCATCATTCACCGAGGGGCCGCACGAGGGCAGCGTGAGCGAGAGCAAAGCAGCGGCCAGCAGGCCGGGGAGGAGCGTTTTTTTCATGTGCGGGAAAACGAATATGGCCGCAAGTTACGCACGGCCGCCGGCTTGGCATAGGCTCCGTTGGGGTTGGCTGAGCAGCTGAAGCCGAACTAGCGGGTTGCGCGGTTGCTTTTTGGCGGACCTACTTTTCACCCACCTTTTACCACGGCACTCCTTTCCGCCTAGCGGGTGGCACTAGCAGCATCATTTGGCGCACCAGCGACTGGTTCTAGTAGTAGCGGCTCTTTTGTGTGACTTCGCTAGCCGTCAAAGGCCCCGTACTCGGAGGTTGAGGTGCGCGGCGCTCGCGGTCCGACCTCGATGCGTAACTATTCCCCGTCTGATGATGAGACCGTGCCATTGTGCGGCCGCAGTAGAATGGTCAGGCTAAAAGTGTTGATTTAGTTAGCCCTAGTGCTTAACTCTGTTTGAGAAATTCTTCACCCATACCCTGGTTTAGAAAAACCACTGTTATACTAAGCTTTTTAGTATATAGCCACCCAAGCGTGGTCAACGAAGCCCACATTTATACCACGCAAATGTGTTTGCATAAGGTAGATATTCTGCCGGCCACAATTTTTAATTATACACATTCTATTGACTATTAATCAAATGAATAATTTATGGATAATGTATTATTGTGAAGTATTAGGATTTTATTTGGCTGTTATGCTTCTTTGTAGAAGTATTCAATAATCTTTCCTTGAATGCTTTCACCCTGCCCATTGGTGCTTCCACCACCATGGGCTTCCCCCGCAGTATTACTACTGCCTACGCACTTCGCATGAGCGTCATTTGAAAATGACAATGCGGGGCTGTAGACGTTTGCAAGGCTACGCGCTGGCTTCAGATGCAGGCTTGTTTCTACCCGTTTTGCACATCCTCAATGTGTTGTATTAATCCTTCTCCGGCCTCAACCGACCATTTGGCAAGTTTTTAATCCGCTGTTTACGCTGCGGTGATTTTGCGCGGACCCTTTGCTGGGTGCCGGAATGGTTGTGGTCGATACTGCTTTTCTATCCCCCTTTGTATGCACTCATTGCCACTACCTGCACTCGGTTATCCCTTGCCAAACCGAATTAAGTCGATAACCGGCCGTTGGCTTTGTCTTCCCAGCATAATCATTTGTTTCTTGTTGCTGCTTACTTCATCGCAGCTTCATGCCCAAACCAAGTACGAGGCTGAAGCGGTTCCCCCACAGGCACAGGCGCAGCTCACACTCGCCAAC
>JALYUI010000641.1 GCA_030853845.1 Bacteroidota bacterium
GGCCACTACGGCCGGCGCAGCGGAGGGGGCGGCCGTATGGGCACTGGCGACGAGCTGCGCATTGGCCCGCTGCCAGCCCTGGCCGATGGCGGCCAGGCGGGGGGTACGGCCCGGGTGCGTAGGTGAGCCTTCGGCGTCGGGCACGGTGGCCATGGCGGCCTGGGCCTGGGCGAGGCTGGCCCCCAGCTTGCGCAATACAAAGCCCGAAAATTCATCGGCCTCCAGCTCGTCGGCGGGTTGCGAGCCGCCGGGGCGCAGGGTGTGGCCGTTGAGGTGGTGGCCCATTTCGTGGGCCAGAATGCTGATGCCGGCCCAGTCGGTATGGCCGGCGCGGTTCACGGCACTCAGAAAATCGGGGTTGTAGAGCAGGTAGCGCTTACCGTTGTACACCACGGCGGCGGCGTTGTCGACCTCTCGGGTGGCGCGCAGCTCAAACCGGGCTTTGAGGCCCACGGCATCGGTAATTTCGCGGATGACGTCGGTGGGTGCCGGGGCAATTTGGGCAGCGGCCGGCACTGGCAGCGCCAGCGGCAACAGTAGCAGCGCGGCGAGCAGATGACGGCAAAAACGGAAGCTGATAATCATGACAGAAGGTGAATAGCCGGAAGTGAATAGCAGAATGAGACGAACACGCAAACTTGATAAGCACAATGGCCTATAACGGCCGCTTCAGTACCTTAAAATAGCTAATTTGAGCAGTTGGGCCGGGTATCTGCCCCATTGCAATACTCCAATGGCAAGCCCGCGAAAATCATTGTGCCCGGGGGCTGAACGCCACTTGGCAGCACTATCCGGACAACGTTTTCGTCGGGATGGCAGTTCACTTGCAAAGAGGCGAACCAGCCTCCGCGGGTTGCGCCCCGCTGCGCCGTTGCAGTCATTGCAGTCATTGCCTCAACCCCCCAAAAACCACTCTTCCGTAACCCATGCCCTTCCCCTTTTTTGGCGACGACAAATCGACCGTGGCCCGGCTGCTGGCCACCCTGCCCCAAACCGGCCGCCTTGCGTGGATTGGCCAGCGCCCGCTGCGCCGCGAGCCGCTGGTGTCGGTGCCCGAAGCCGAGCTGAAAACCGACTCGCACCTGCTCGGCGACCACGCCCGGCCTAAAGCGGGCGGCAAGCGGCAGGTCACGCTCATTCAGGCCGAGCACCTGGCGGCGGTAGCGGGCTTTCTGGGCCTGGACGCGCCGCTGGACCCCGCCCGCCTGCGCCGCAACCTGGTAGTGAGCGGCCTGAACCTGCTGGCCCTGAAAAACCGCCGCATTGGCATCGGCAACGAGGTTGTTCTCGACATTACCGGCGAGTGCCATCCCTGCTCGCGCATGGAAGAGGAGCTGGGGCCCGGCGGCTACAATGCCATGCGCGGCCACGGCGGCCTCACGGCCCACATCGCGCAGGGGGGAATTATTCGGGTGGGCGATGTGGTTAGGACGCTTGATTGAAACCCGAAAAAGCTGGATTTATTCCAGCCGGACAGTTTATTCCTCTTTTTAAACCCGGTTTTAAGCTGGCAAGCGCCCCGGCGGGACAGCCACTGAAACCAATGTTACGTATGTGCCGCCATCGGCAGCCGGCAACGGTACCCTCCTCAACCGCTTTTTTTCTTACCATAATCTCTTCTTCATGGACATAAACCTACCTTCCGGTTCGCCTGCGAACCGCACGATGCATAAGGTTTTCCGGGCGGTGCTGCTGGTTGCTGCATTCCTGGGCAGCGTATTCAGCATTCAGGCCCAGACGACGCTTTACGCGCTGGGCACCCTCACCGAGGATGTAGCACCTGGCGGGTCGCTCTATCCCCCCGGAGCCCTGGCCGGAACCCAGGGAATAGTGGGGTACAACCCTAGTAACGCCACCGGCATCCCTAACGCGCCGCTGGTAGCTATTACCGGAGTTACGGGCAACCAGAAACTGGTTGACATTGATTACCGGCCCCTGACCGGGCAGCTCTACGCCCTGGGCTATGACCCCTCGTTGCCCGTAGCCAATGCCCAGCTTTATCGGCTCGACCCCAAATCCGGGGTGGCCACGCCGGTTTCGGCCGCGCCAATTACCCTGCTTCTGGGAGGAGCTACCGAACGTATTGGATTTAATTTCAATCCTTTGGTCGACCTGATACGGGTAGTAAGCTCGAACGACATGAACTATCGGCTGAACCCCGTGACGGGCGATGTAGCAGCCCCGGGCACGCCCGATGGCCCACTGGCCTACGCGGCAGGTGATACAAATTTCGGCCTCAACCCCCGGGTGGGCGGCGTGGCCTACACTAACCCCTACGCCGGTGCCACTACCACCACCCTGTTCGATATAGACGTGAAGAACGACCCGTCATTCCCCTTCGGAATATTGTCGACCCAAAACCCGCCCAACAATGGCACGCTGAATACCCAGGCCGATGTGAAACTACTAGGACAGTACGGCATTGACCCGGCCGCCCGGGTAAACTTTGATATTTACTGGACCGGTTCTTTCAACAAGGGCTATCTGGTGGAGCTCACGCCGCGGCCCAATGGCTATAACGCGACCAACCTGTATCGCTTTTCGCTGCCAGTAATTGCGGGCAGCCCCACCGACCCGGGCAACACGAACCCGCCCGGCGCGGCGACCGATAAAATCACGATTGTGCCGGCCGACCCATCTACTCCGTTCGACGTGTTTTCGATTGCCGTGGCTCCGATGCCCGTCATCACCAGCCTGGTGCCGCCCTCGGCCACGGTGGGCACGCCCGGCCTGACGCTCACCATCAACGGCACCGGATTTGTGAACGGTACGCAGGTGAAGTTCAACGGTACGAACGCGGCCGCCAATCGCACCACCACCTACCTATCGGCCACCCAGCTGACGGCGGTGCTGACGGCAGCCGACCTGGCTACCGTGGGTGCTTACAACGTGACCGTGACCAACCCGCCCTTCCCGGGCGTGGCTTCGGCCCCGGCCGTTTTCTACGTGGAGCCCGTCTGCAATGCCCCGACCGGCCTGAGTGCGGGCAGCATCACCAGTACCTCGGCTACTATCAGCTTCACGGGCAACGGGTCGAACAGCTACACCCTGACGACTTCGCCCGCTACGACTACCCAAACGCTGCCGGGCACGGCTACGTCGGCCAACCTAACCGGCCTCATGCCCGGCACTTCTTACACGGTGACTATTACAGGCAACTGCAACAGCAGCACTTCGGGCGGGCCGGGCACGATGTCGGCCCCGGCTACGGTCACGTTCAGCACCACCGCTTTCAGCCCGCAGATTGCCGTGAGCCAGGGCGGCACCGGCATTGCCAACGGCGGCACGTTCAGCGGCTTTCCCAGCACGCAACAGGGCAGCACGTCGGCTCCGGTCACCTTCACCATCAGCAACAGCAGCACCGATGCCCTCACCCTGGGCGCTTTCACCTTCAGCGGCCCCTACGCCCTGAGCGGCACGGCCCCAACCAGCGTGGCAGCGGGCGGCTCGGCTACTTTTAACGTGACTTTCTCGCCGACCGCAGCCGGGACCAACACCGGCTCGGTGAGCATTGCCAACAACAGCACGGGCAACAACCCCTACGTGGTGAACTTCAGCGGCCAGGGCACCTCGCAGGATTTAGTGGTGAGCACGGCCCAGGCCGTGCAGGGCAGCTACCGCAACGTGACCATCGTTGGCCCCAACGGTGTGGCCACCCTCAGCGGCACCCTGACCGTGAGCGGCACGCTGGCCGTGCAGGCCGGCGGCGCACTAGTGCAGAACTGCCAGACCATCAACGGCGCGGGCAACTTCGATTTGCAGGCCGGGGGCACGCTGGCCATTTGCGACGCGGCGGGCATTGCCGATTCCGGGCCGACTGGCGCGGTGCAGGTAACGGGTGGCCGCTCCTACAGTCCGCTGGCCAACTACATCTACAACGGCACCGTGGCCCAGGTAACCGGCCTTGGCTTGCCCAGCTCCGTGCTGGCCTTGGGCGTGCAGAACAGCGCCGGCCTCACGCTGAGCAAGACGCTACGACTGACGCAAGGCCTAAACCTGAACATGGGCAACCTGAATACCGGCGGCCTCACCTTCACCCTTGTATCGAAGGCTAGCGGCACGGCCGGCGTAGTGAACACGGGCGGCGTGGTGGTGGGCACGGTTACGGTGCAGCGCTACATCGACCCGAGCCTGAATGCTGGCCCGGGCTACCGCCACTTCTCTTCGCCGGTGGCCAATTCGACAGTGGCCGACCTGACTACGCCCAAATTCACACCAGTGGTCAACTCCAACTACAACACCGTGGGCAGTTCGGCAACGCCCTTCCCAACGGTGTTCAGCTACGACGAAACCTTCGTGACGACCAGTGGCAACCCCAGCCCGCTGGATTTTGACAAAGGATACCGGTCACCTGCCTCCCTGACCGACCCGCTACTGGTTACCCGGGGCTACACCGTAAACATTGCTGCCAACGATACCGTGGATTTCGTAGGAACCCTCAACAATGGCCCGCTCACGGCCAGCGGCCTCACGCGCGGCACCCAAGCCACCAGCGGCTACCACCTGCGCGGCAACCCTTACCCCGCCCCGCTCGACTGGCAGCTAATGATTAATAACGGCCGCCTGACCGGCATCGACAACGCGCTGTACGTGTTCAAGAGCAGCGGCCAGTACGCGGGCAGCTACGCCGTGTATAACAACGGTGTGAGCACCAACGGCGGTACCAACATTCTGCCGCTGGGCCAGGGCTTTTTCGTGCGCACCAGCACGGCCGGCGCGCCCGGCAGCATCGCCTTCACCAACGCCGAGCGCCTGACGGCCCCGAACAACACCCCCTTCCAGCGCGGCACCGCCGACAGCCGCACCCAGCTGCTGCTGAGCCTGCGCAACGGCACTGTGGCTACCCAGGCGGCCATTTACTTCGACCGCAACGCTACCGCCGGCTTCGATGCGGCCGCCGATGCCTACGCTTTCTCCTCGCCCAACGGCCTGGCGCTGGCTACTGAAATCCCCGGCTCCACCGAAACCCTGGCCATCAATGGCCAGCCCCTGCCGGGCACCGCCGATGTGCTGCTGCCCCTGCGACTGGCAGCTGCTACGGCTGGTACCTACACCCTGGCCGTGGACAACCTCGCTAACCTGCCCGCCGCCTACCACGCCTACCTGCGCGATGCCCTCACCGGCACCTATACCGACCTGGCGGCCACCCCCAGCATCTCGCTGACGCTGGCCGCCAACGCCGCCGCCGGCGGCCGCTATGCCGTGCTCTTCACCACCCAGGCCCGCGTGCTGGCCACGGCCCCGGCCGCGCTAGCCCAGCTGGCCAGCGTGTACCCCAACCCGGCCCACGCCTCGGCAACGCTGCTGCTGCCGGTGGCCCTGCGCGGCAAGGCCGCCACGAGTGTGTCGGTAGTTGATAACCTGGGCCGCACGGTGCTGACCCGTACGCTGGCCGCCGGTCCCGCCGAAACGCTGGAGCTGCCGCTGGCCGGCCTGGCCCCCGGCGTGTACTCGGTGCTGGCCCGCACGGCCGCCGGCCTGGTGGCCAAGCGCCTGGTGGTGCAATAGCGCCCGCCGCTTCGTCGGAAGTGGCTGTAGTCAAAAGGTCCCGGCTATCCAGTCGGGACCTTTTTTGTGTGCGGGAATTGAGCCAATTGCCTTGAAAAGCTGTACAGGTGTTTTTTAGTTTCTGAAAATACCTGTACAGCTTTTCAACGGAAGTTGTACGAGTACTTTCAAAAACCAGAAGACACTCGTACAGATTTTCGGCGCAGCTTGTACGAATACCTTCTGCTTTCTGAAAGCACTCGTACAGACCGCCACGACATAAAAAAACCTCTCGCCAAAGGCAAGAGGCTTTCCGAGCTATGAAAACAACTGTCCCCTGTGGAGACACGCCCTTACCTACGAAGTGGCCGGAGCAATTGGATTGCGTTGGCGCTAGAATTCGTGCTTGATGGCAAATATTTTTTTGTTGCTTCGCTGGTAGGTGGCTGGGGCCGGCTCGCTTGGCTGGACAAGTGGAAAAGGGGCTGATTTCGGGCAAAGAGAGCTGATTTCATTCGTGAATCGGGCAGACGAAGAGTGGGGGTTGCGGCGGGCAGCCGGCGGGCGGGCCACTGAGCGTGGGGCGGGGCGGGGTTAAACCCGCAGGCGGGGCGGGCCTCCAAGCCCCGCTAGCGCCCAATTCCACTTTCGTTTTTAACTCTCTCCTTCGCCATGAAAATCTCTTCGAAACTGCCCGCCCTGCTGGCCGGCGCGGCCCTGCTGTTCAGCACCGGCTGCCAGAAAGATACCCCCACTCCTACCATCCCCGCCGTGACCGGCCCCATCAGCGGCTACGCGCTGGCCGATGACGAGAACGGTGCCCCCATTGACCGTAGCGGCATCATCGTGAGCGTGGATAATGCCACGCCCAAAATCAGCGCTACCACCGATGCCAGCGGCAAATACGCCTTCGACAACGTGCCGGCCGGCACCTACAACCTCACGTTCGCCAAGGCCGGGCTGGGTACCTTTCGCCGGCTGTCGGTGGCCCACCTTGGCGGCCCCGACCCCACTTTCCTGGGTAATACCACCCTTTCGCAGCCCTCGGGCACCGTCGTGAGCAGCCTGAACGTGACCGGGCCAGCCAACAACGGCAACCTGATGGTGCAGGTCACGGCCATCAATGCCAATAGCGCCACGGTTCAGCGCGTGGCCGTGTTCGTGAGCAGCACCACCAACCCCACGGCTGCCACCGGCACCCTGCTCGGCACCTTTGCCGTAGTCACCTCCGGCACCACTGCCACTATCAGCCTGAAGCCCGCCGACCTGCGCGGGGCCGGTTTCGCGGCCGGCGCGCAGGTATACGCCGTGGCCTATGGTGCCCCGGTCACCAACCCCAGCTACGTGGACCCCGGCACCGGCCGCACCACCTACCCCGACCTCAACGCCACGGCCTCCCCCACCCTCAGCTTCCTGGCTCCCTGAAGCTAGCGGAAGCCGTTGCAGCAGCCCGGACTGCGATGACATGATGCATTGTCGTGCCCGCAAGAGCCACCCGTTGCTGCTGCTCCGGCAGCTTCCGGGGCAGCATGGTCGGTTCAGTGGTCGAATTCTGCCCTCTGTTCCATAAAAAAGCCCGCTCTGTTT
>JALYUI010000696.1 GCA_030853845.1 Bacteroidota bacterium
ACATCCTGCCGCGTAACAGCAGTGATTTAACTGTAACTTTCGCTTAGATTTTTTTCACTTTCCAACCATGCCATTCAAATTCAGTTCCATGAACCATCGTTTACTTGCTTCCAAACCAGCATATTTACTTATTCTGGGTCTGCTCCCAGTTGCAGCATTTGCGCAGCCTAGCGTTGTGAGCTTAACACCAAGTGCCAATCAACGAGCCGCGCTGGTTAACGCCCAGGTAACTGCCACCTTTAGTGAGGCCCTTTCTAGTGGTTCAGAGGCAGCTATGCAGGTGTTTAGCAGCCAGCGCGGCGGAAAGCGTAGTGTTAATTCCGGAACCACATCAGTCAATGGCAATACGCTGAACTTTGCACCATCCTACAGTTTCAAGCCCGGTGAAACGATTTTTACGACCCTGACTACTGCTGCTCGTAGCAATAACGGACCGTTAGTCACGCCGCGCGTTTATCAGTTTACCACGGCCGCTACGGGTGGATATGCTACATTCTCAGGAGGTGCGGATGTGTCGGTGGGTAGCAATCCATACATTGTTCAAACAGCTGATATCGACGGCGATGGCGATTTGGATTTGTTAACTCCCAATTTTACCGGGAACTCCGTAAGCATTCGTCTAAACAATGGTAGTGGCAGTTTTTCGGGCGCAACTAACGTAGCCGTTGGGAACCAGCCACGAGGATTAGCTGTGGCTGATATCGACGGCGATGGCGACCTGGATTTTGTCACTGCCAACTACAATGCTGCATCAGCAAGCGTACGGTTCAATAATGGAACGGGCATTTTCTCCGGTACTACTGAACTGGCAGTTGGTAACCAGCCGCAAAGTGTAGTCCTGAATGATTTGAACGGTGATGGTGCTTTGGACCTGCTGGTATCCAATGGAGCGGACAACACTGTCAGTATTCGTTTCAACAATGGTAGCGGCGGATTCAGTGGTGGCTCAGAAGTAGGCGTCGGAAGTTTTCCCTTTAGCCTGACAACTGGCGACGTTGATAACGATGGGGATATTGATTTAGTAACCGGAAATTTTCAGAGTACGACCGTAAGTATTCGGTTGAATAATGGTACTGGTGGATTCAGTGGTACTACCACGCTTTCGGCGGGCTCACAGCCCCGCGGAGTGACGTTGGCCGATATTGATGGTGACTCCGACCTGGACCTGATGGTCACTAACTTATACGGGGACAACGTAAACGTTTTTACAAATAATGGTAGTGGTGGATATAGCCTCAGGTCCACGCTTTCACTTGGAAATGGCAGTGGTCCCGGCGGATTGACAACGGCAGACGTTGATGGCGATGGAGACCTGGATTTGTTGGTTCCGCTCATTTTTACCAGTCGCGTGAGCGTGCAGTTGAACAACGGTAGTGGCGGTTTTAGCGCTGGTGCCAGCATTCCAGTAGGGAATCAGCCTTATCGGGTAGCAGTGGCTGATTTGGATGCTGATGGTGACCTTGATATGTTAACCGCTAATTTCTCCGACAACACCGTCAGTATCCGCTTAAACCAGCCTGATGTACTTACCGACCTAGTCGTAAGTACGCCCCAGAGCGTAAGCGGCACCTATCGCAACGTCACCGTGACCGGGCCGGCTACGGGCGGGGCCGGCATTGCCACGCTTACCGGCAGCCTCTCGGTGGCCGGCACCCTCACGATTCAGGATGGCGGCACGCTGCTGGCCAACTGCCAGCCGCTGGTGGGGGCGGGCAACTTTATGCTGGCGGCCGGCGGCACGCTGGGCATCTGCGACCCGGCCGGGATTGAGACCACGGGCAACGTGGGTGCCGTGCAGCTCACGGGCTCGCGCAGCTTTAGCAACGATGCCAGCTATATCTACAACGGCACGGTGGCGCAGGTAGCGGGCGGCGCGCTGCCCGGCCAGGTGCGCAACCTGACGACGACCAACCCCGCCAACGTGACCCTGAACAACTCCGAAACCGTGAACCAGGTACTGACCGTGGGCGGGGCCGGCGACCTGGTGCTGAACGGGAAGACCCTGACGCTGCCCTCCGGTGCCGGCGGTACGGCGCTGGTCGTGAACAGCGGCACCGGTGCGGTGCAGGGCAGCACTGTAGTGGTGCAGCGCTACCTCGACCCGAGCTTGAACGCCGGCCTGGGCTACCGCCACTACAGCGCGCCCGTGGCCGCCACCACCGTGGCCGACTTGGCCACGCCCGGCTTCGCCCCGGTGCTTAATGCCGGCTATAATGCCGCCGCTACGCCCGGCCAGACCACGCCTTTCCCGACGGTGTTTGGCTACGAGCAAAGCCGCCTGAGCTCTACCAGCAACAACCTCGCGGCTTTCGACAAGGGCTGGTTTTCGCCCGCTGCTACCACCGATGCCCTCACCGTAGGCCGGGGCTATACGGTGAATATTGCCGCCACCGAGAAAGTCGACTTCAACGGCTCGCTGAACACCGGCAGCCTGACCGTGCCGCTGGCCCGCAACAGCGACGCGACGGCTCCCAACGCCGGCTGGGCGCTGGTGGGCAACCCCTACCCCGCCCCGCTCGACTGGCGGCTGGTTGCGCCCGCCGACCTCACCAACCTCGATGCCGCCCTGTACGTGTTCGAGAGCAATGCCCAGTACACCGGCTCGTACCGCAGCTACGCCAACGGCGTGGGCGGCCCCAGCCCCTACATCGCCGCCGGCCAGGGCTTTTTTGTGCGGGTGAGCGCGGGGCAGACCAGCGGCAGCCTCGCCTTCCGCGATGCCCAGCGCGTGACTTCCTACGCGACCCAGGTGCCCATGCGCCGCGGCAGCACCGACACCCGGCCGCTGGTGCAGCTCCAGCTGCAAGCCGGCACTGGCCTGGCCGATGCCCTGTTTGTGTACGCCGAAGCGGGAGCCACGGCCGCCGCCGACGCCCGCTACGATGCTGTGAAGCTGACCAATTCCACCGGCCTCAATCTGGCTTCGGCCCCCGCCGGCACGCCGCTGCTGGCCATCGACGGCCGGGCGCAGCTGACGGCCGCCACCGTGATTCCGCTGAGCGTGGGCGTGCCGGCCGCCGGCCGCTACACCCTACGCGCCGAGCAGTTGCTGAACCTGCCCGCCACGCTCGACGCTTACTTGTATGATGCCGAAACCGGCCTGCAAACCAACCTGCGCCAGCAGCCGAACTACATATTCAGCCTGAGTGCCACCCAGGCCTCCCAGGCGCTGGCACAGCGCTTCGAGCTGCGCTTCGGGCCGGCCGGCAGCCCGCTGGCCACGGCCAGCAGCCACGCGGCGGCCCAGCTGCTGGTGTATCCCAACCCTGCCCACGGGCAGCTTATCGTGGCGCTGACGGGTACCGGCCCGGCCGAGGCCACACTATTCAACAGCCTGGGGCAGGCGGTGCGCCGCGGCATCCAGCTGTCGGTAGCCGGCACGGCGGTTGACGTCAGCGACCTGGCCCAGGGCGTGTATACCCTGCGGACACTCGCTGGCGATGCACCGCTGGTCAAGCGCCTCGTCATCGAATAGTTTGCTGATTCGCTCATCCAAAAGGGCTCTCTGCTTCGGCAGGGAGCCTTTTTTCGGCTGTAATGGGCTCCCTGCGCTTGCCCAAGTAGCTGTTGTTCACATCCTGTTTTCACCCTAGATGCTTAACAGCAGCTACTTCAATGCTGCCAGGTCGGCGGCCAGCTGCTGGCTGAATTTTTCGCTGGCTGCTTTTTGCAGGTGGTTGCCATCAGAAGTGGCGTAGGGAGCGGCGCTGTAATCGAGGTAGGGCACCGAAAAATCGGCGGCCAGCCGGTGCATCTGCGCTTCGAAATTGGGCTGATACTGCTGCTCCAGCGTCCGCAGGCCCGGGCCAACAGGCAGGCGCACGAGCACCACGCGGCCGTGGGGCTGCAGAAACGCCAGCGTCTGGCGCAGGGCGGCGAGGCGGCCGGCGGCCAGGTGCTGGGTGGCGGCGAGGCGGCGGTAGTCGAGCAGCTTGCGGGC